>JAFGHO010000034.1 GCA_016930085.1 Spirochaetales bacterium | reverse complement strand
GTCGATTTCGGCAATGCCGTCGATTTCGGCAATGCCGTCGATTTCGGCAATGCCGTCGATTTCGGCAATGCCGGTCAACTCGTTATTTTTACCGTTTGCATCCGGGTATTTACCGGGGACGGAGGTCGTTATTCCGGAAAAAGAGGAGAGTGCACGCTCTTTTGCCTGTTCGATTATATACGAAGCGCTTAAAGGAAAAGTCCGCCGTTTCAGCAATGATTTCAGATCCGCTTCCGTTTTTTCAAGGTCACAGGTTGCTTTTTCACGGCGGTGGGGACGGAGGTCGGAAAAATCAGGGAGTTCTTTCACTGTTTCGAGTCGGACGGCAAAGTGGTGCCAGGGATTTTTACTTGCCCCGGTTTCACGCCTCACGATAATAAGCATTGAAGCCGCCCTGGTTGCGGCAACGTAACGGAGTCTGCATGCTTCCGCATCCAGAAACAATTTTTCGCGTTCCTTAAGGGATTCCCACTTTTGCGGGATTGCCATGAGCGTACCGGAAAAAGATCCGCTTTTTTTATATACTGCAAGATACCCTCTGGTTTCACCACCGAATCGGTCTATATGAACATACGGTTCCCGTCTGCTTTCTCCCGAAGGATCTGCGAGAAAGACTACCTTTGCTTGCAGGCCTTTTGCCTGGTGCAGGTTCATGAGTCGGACGACATCGGTTTGTTCCTGCAGAATCGACATTCCGTCATAACGGACCGCTTCATTCACGAAGTCAGAAAGACGATCGATGAGTTCTCCGGGACTCGTCATACCTGAAGCCACCGGGCGGAGAAGTTCGACCGTTTTCAGCAGGCTTCCCGCCATGATATGCCCGCCTGTTTCCATACAGGATAGCGGGACCAGGCCGAGTCGTTCGATGATCCTTTCGAGTGCCGCGATGGGAGGAAGGCTTGTCATCATTGACTGGAACGATTGCAATGCTTCGAATGCATCTCTGAATGCCCCTGCATCAGTTTCAGGCAAGCCGTCGGGGACGGAGGTATTGAAATCGAATCGTCCGCCCGCTTTTCTAAACAAATAAAGGGAATCATCACTGATCCCGAAGAGTTCACTCCGCAACACACCCGCAAGGACAACCGGATCGTCAGGATGAAGTGTGGCCTTGAGTATAAGCCGGAGAAGGCGGAGTTCCTTCAGTTCGTTCAGTGTGGCCCCGCCGGTGATCGTATAGGGGATATTGTATCGTTTGAGTTCATCCGCATAGAGGGTGAGGTGGTGCCTGTATCGTGTGATAATCATAAAGTCCGAAGGTGAAGCGTTACCCGTATGTGTTGCCTTGAGGATAAATCGGGCAATTATCCCCGCTTCATGGCAGGAGGCATCTGTGTTTTTCGTTGAAAAAGCTTCGGGAATGGTGATTTTGTAAACCCCCGTCATTCCCATGACCGCATGTTCAGGTGTATCGGGTTTGCCCTGAAGAAGATCGACATAAACAGGCGAATGTTCCGTTTCTTTTTTTGGAAACTCATGAGAAAAAGCCGCATTGATCCATTCCCGTACCGGTGATATCGATCTGAAATTTGCCGAAAGCCTGACAAGGATCCCCCGTTCATGCGGCTTTCCTTGTTCGCAGATTATCCGCTTTACGGTATTATAGGTTGAAATATCCGCTCGGCGGAAACGGTATATCGACTGTTTTGGATCGCCGACGACAAAAAGCGAACCCGGCCGTGGAACACACCGCTGCCAGCTGCGTTCGCAGGGATCGGTGGCGGATAAAAACATCATCACTTCCGCCTGGATGGGATCGGTATCCTGAAACTCGTCGATTAAGAGATGAGTATACCGGGTCTGGAAATAGGTACGGACATGGGGATTCAAACGGAGGAGGGAAGCGGCGGACATAAGCAAATCCTGGTAATTAAGCAGTCCCTCATTCCGGCGTCTTTTATCATAGATCCGGCGTGCCGCAGTCAACACTTTTAATACCGTACAATACCGGCACTCATACCATGCCGTAAGCGCGGGAACAATAATATCGTCGCGAAAACGATCCCACCGGTTTTGTTCTTCCCTGCACTCGTCACGGGTGAAGGTCCCCTTTGTCATCCAGTCCTTCTGCGTCACCTTGCGCTTCCGGTCGAAAAGGGAAAGGAGCAGTACAATATCGGCGGGATCGGAACGATCGAAATCGGGCAGGGAATCGGGGAAATCCCGGTAAAAACCGATCAGTGTGTCCGTTGTCCATGTTTCGGGAAGACGGGGCCGGAGTGTTTTCATATGGTCGGTATATTCATCGATCCGGGCGAACACCTCCGTGCTGTCCGGTACGGGCAGGGATTCGCCGTCACCCGGCCAGGTATCGATGTCGGGGTAATCGGTGAAGGTGAGAAATGCCTGTTCACAGTCAGTTATCCGGATGCCGCGGGAACGGCATTCGCCAAGGAGTCCTTCCCGGTCTGCAATCGGGAGTGTTTCGATGAACCGGCTCCATGATTCTTCCCTGAGTAAGATGTCCGAATCCGGCTCGAGTTCCCCGAATGCAATGTCGCATCCCGCTTCAACCGGTCTTTCCCGAAGAAGCCGCGCGCAGAATGAGTGGATTGTTCCGATGAAACACCTGTCGATATGCAGCAACGCGTGAGTCAGGCGTTCCCGGTAGATCCCTTCTTCCGTCTTTATCCGTTTTTCAAGAAACACCTGGAATCGTCCCCGGAGTTCGGAGGCGGCTTTGCGGGTAAAGGTGACTGCGACGATATTTCCCGTACCGCAGATGTTGTTTCGCAGAAGGGCTATCATGCGGTCGATAAGCGATGTCGTTTTTCCCGTACCGGCAGCGGCCTCGACCATCATGTTCCTGTTGAGCTTTTTGGTGATGAGTACGCGTTGATCGTTATCGGGGGGCGGTGATTGGCTCATGCGTTTCGGAACCTCTTGAACGGCTGCAGGTTCTCATTATCATCGACGGAGATTTTCCGGTTTATCTCTTCTATGGCCCGGTCGCCGTCCACGACAGCATCCGTGTAACCTGAAAAGGCGATGTCAGCCTGCGTGTCCGTGTATGGGAAGCAGCCGGCCGCTATCATATCGCATAACATTAGAAGATATCGGGTGCCGCCCGTAAGGGTGTCCCTGTCCCACCATATCCGTCTGCCCAGCTCACCGATAGACGGAAAAAAAAAGCCGAACCGTCCGACCCTCGCGCGGGGGCCGAAGTGCTGCTTGAGTCTGAGTTCGGACGCTGCGAGGTAGAGGATATTCTGGATTATTCTGCCTTTGGTAAACGGATCCTGCCAACCGTATTGAGCCGAACGGCCGGTTTTATAATCCCAGACCGAAAATACCGGATCGCCGGATGCGTCTGCCCGGTCGATTCTGTCGATGCGTGCACGTACGCGGACGCTTTTATCGTGCGTGAGGCGGAGGGTGAGGGGGTCTTCGGAGTCAAGCAGTGTGCTGTTGCCGGTTTGACGGACACCGATTGTCACTTCAAAAAAAACGGGGCGGGAAGTCCTGCAGAATTTTTCTTCCCGGCGCAGGAAAACATCCGCGGTTTTTCTCAGATAGGAAATATCCGAAGCCATAACGAGCGGATTACACGGCGGATTATCGATTTTCGCAATGTCGATGTATCGGTCCAAAATCGTATGCAATAATGTCCTGTGTTCATTGAAAAGTGGGCGTTGATCGCGCCGGGATACCTCTTCCATAAACTCGCGAAACACCTCGTGGAGAAGGGAACCGCGATCCAAAGAGGTCAGCCACCGTGCGGTATCGATCGTTTCATCTTCCTGTTCTTCGATACCCAGAACGTAGCGGAAGAAAAAATGAAGCGGACACCGTGCGAGAAGTTCGAGTCCGCTCGACGAGAGGATAATGCCACCTTCACTGTAGGGATCGATATCTTCCGTGCATGAAGGGACAAACCCGTCGAAAACGGTAAACGAATCGGATTCGCGTGCGCGGCGCATATCGAATCCCCTCCCGAGGTGGGGAAAAAATTTTCCAGTGAGTTCATACCTGTTTTCAACCTCGACGCTTCCGCAAAGCCTGTGCGCCCAGAATTCCGAACCCGTTATACATGCGTCGGGTTCCCCGGGAGTAAAACTGACCGATCCATGTAACGCGTTCATAAGGCAGCCGTGATCGGCCTCGTGGTTTCCCGAGAGGATCCTGTAAGCTGAAAGGATAACGGGAGAGGGAAATATCTGGCGGTTATCGATCATGTCCAATGAGGAGAAACTGAGTGTACAGTTTCCCCGCAGACGTGAGAAGAGAAGACTCAATTCTCTCATTTTGTTTTCCGGCAGGTCGCCCTTCACATCAAGTTCTCCTGAGATTCTTTTTCGTTCATGGTCAAGGAGAATGGGATCGCTCGTACCGCTGCCGGGAAACCTCGTGTCGTCGAGTCCCACGATAAAGGTATAAGGCCTTCCGGAATGGCCGCCGGATGCGATCGACGTCACATAGACATGAGAAGGCCGGGGACCAAGGGCCATGGCGGACAAATCCTGCGAGAGACGCGAAAGCCATGAACGG
Source organism: Spirochaetales bacterium (assembly GCA_016930085.1). NCBI lineage: Bacteria > Pseudomonadati > Spirochaetota > Spirochaetia > Spirochaetales > Spirochaetales bacterium. The sequence goes on along the minus strand of JAFGHO010000034.1, from coordinate 80,985 downwards.
AGATCGAAGCCCGAGAGGGTTTCCCCCGATTCGACGCATTCACCGATTTCTTCCAGACCGCGAAGCATGACCTGCTTTGCGTAATTGTCGAATTCATTGGTTGCGCTTGAGGCGTGTTTCACGAACCATATCGCGCAGGAAAGAATATGGGACTCATCCGAGTTTTCCTGTGGTGTATGGGAAAGAAGGTCCTGCACAAAGGAGTGTAATTTTTTCAGCATTTCTTGCTTTCGGCCGGCGCTTATAATATCTACCGGCGGGGATATATCGTCGTCAAAATGTCTTCCGGCCATCGAGGCATGCGGCTTTTTATATGCGGCAATGGCACGATCCAGCAGCGGAAGGTACCTTTCCCTTCCCAGCCAGATATGTATCGTCTGAAAGAGCGACGCGTGACCGGATGAAATGTTCAGCAACCCTTCCCGTATCATACGGGTAAGGCGGTATTGCGGAAACCCCTCTTCGAACCACCGAATCCAGGCATAAAGCGCGCGGCCCGGTTTTGAATAATGTATCGGAATACCTTCTTCAAAGGTGACGGGGATATCGGTTTCGGTACCCTCCCCGAAAATAAAAGCCGATTCATAGATGATCGGGACGTAGGTCGCTGAATCGGTCTGAATAACCTCGACCTTGTCAAACGGTATCTTTCTGGAAACGATACGGCGAAACACTTCACGAATTTCGTTTACCGCGCCCGAGGCATGAAAGATATTCGCCGAATCGTCCCCGCGCGGCGGCGGGCATCCGGTAACATCACGGATCTTTGACAGGAGAGTGATATCCGTACGTTCTTCCGGCATGGCATCGTTCGGGTTGTCGCAGGAAAGCACTTTACGGGCGCGGCCGGGTATTTTTGACCAGAATTGTTTTTCGAGTGGATGAAAATCAAACCTGATTGCCGCCTCCGGCACTACAAGAAGCGGCCCGTCCTCAGCTTTAGTATCCATTTCCATGACATGATGCATGGCGAGTTTGAGGACGTCGGTATAATCGGCGAGTCTGCGGGAGGCAAGGGCTTTCTCGTAATCGCGCAACAGCCGGATAATTTCCTTTCCCTTTTCAGGCACTTCAAAAAAATCCGGGTTGATATCGCCGCTTTCAAGACCGGCCAGCCGTAATTCTTCGATCGATAAACAAAGTCTCTTGAGGAGTCCTTTCCCCGAACTCAGCCGGTTTAGGTATCCCGATTTTTGTTTCCGCAATCCTTCGAAGACGGCCCCGACGAGAAGTTCTTTTCTGAGACCGCTTATACAGACAAGCTCTTTTGACGCAAGTGCCCCGGATGCGAAATCCATCGCGATCGTCCTGATCGTCTTGAGCCGCAGATTGAGGACGGGCTGTCCCGCGGCCGATACCTGGTCGATCCATTGAAAACCGATGCGGTGGGTCGGGGCAATCAGCCATTTCTCGGTAAGCAGATCCGTATTACAGAGTCGTTGCAGTTCCCTGATAAATCGCGAGCGTTGCTCCATCTTTTCATACAGCTTACCCGATACGGGAGCATTTTTCCAGAGTAATCTGATTTATTTTTAGCGGATAGCTTTTGGATAACGGGGACGGAGGTGGCTGTAATGAGAAATGGCTGGGGACGGAGGTGGCTATGAGGGGGTTTCCTTCTTGACAGAAACAGGAAATATTTTTACTGTGTATCATGCGAAAAATCAATTATCGGGTGTTTTTTGCCGGTCTATTGATCCTGTCCGTTGCGGCGTATCCGGATTATAAGGATGACGTACGCAAGCTGATCAGAGAAAATACGCAAAAAGACGGTACAATCATCAATAAGGACCAAATCCACGACGCTATCGCCAATTTTTCCGTGCGGGAACGGGAGGAACTTTACACTCACCTGAGAGATGACCCGGTTTTCCCGACGATACTCAATATTATACCCCTCGGCCTCGGTTCGCTACTCCAGGGTGACGAAAAAGTCTTTTATTTGATGGTCTTATTTATGGGCGCCGGTACTCTTTGCGGAAGTTATCTCTATTTTCTCTATCCATGGGACGATCCTTTCGGATCTTTGTGTAACGGCCTGCAGAGTGTTTTTTTATTTATTCCTGCCTGGGAAATGGTTGCCGCTGCAGGTTTCGGGTATATTTTCAGTCTTCTTACCCCGGGCTGGACCGCCGATTACAGGAACAGAGAGCTTGCCTCCGCCCTTAAGCTTAGAAAAGTCAGTGTCAGATTTACACCGGTGGCTGATAATCAAAAACAGGTATTCACGGGGAATGGAACTGCTCCTGTGTCTTTTTCAATAATGCTTTCTTTTTCATTTTATTGAAATTATTCCCGCTTTATCGTTGTTTTCCCTATTAATGCTCCTTTACGATAAAAAGATAGATAAGAGACATAATCCCGATGATGACACCGGATAACGACCTCATTGAACCGAATGAATGCAGGCTATACATCTTCTCTCTCACGGTAGATATTTATTTATCATACATGGATTTGAATACCCGCACCCGGTTTTGGCGAAAGCATTTGGAAGATGCTTCTTTCTCATTGGCGCAACGTTATTTTGAATTAAATATAGTTTTTCTTGAAAACGTTTAGCGATGAATACAGCATGTATGTGTGAAAGCCGAATTAAAGTTCTATCCTACCCGCAAGGTCGACTGCTGCCGCAGGAAATACTAAGATAATCCCGTCATAGTCAATAATCCGAATGGAGGTGTATGGCGATAACAAATGCGTAAAAAATTTGCTTTTATTGCATACCTTCATGTATTGTTTTTTTTATTATGTCCGCAGCTTTATCCACGGCAAACGGGTGATGTAAATGATGGCGGTAACATAAACATTGTGGATGCCCTTCTTATCAACAGCTACTATGTGGGACTTGATCCTCCAAAATTCCATAAAAGCGCCGCGGATATCAATGGCGACGGGCGTATTACGATTATCGATACGCTTCTGGTTGCAAAATACGATGTCGGACTTATCTCGGAGTTCGCCATGCGTTCCGAAACAATCCCCGAAGTCACATCGTCTTTGTGTGGTACGGGATTATCGGTTGATAAAGCAATAGACGGCTTCACCGAATGTGTCAGGATCGATAATAACGGCTTTGAAAATACGGAAGGAGATAATCCGATCGGATGGGAAATCCGGTGTCTGTCGAATGACAGGGGAATATCGGAAATCAGGACGGTAAATGATAATCCCTTTTCGGGAAATCGGTGTATCCTTGTTCACAATGTCGATATTAATTACGTTCGTATAATGAAAACCATACAAATTCCTCCTCATAGTCATTATAAATTATCCTGTCGCATACGAACTGAAAACGTAAGCAGACATGGAAAGGGTGCGGGTATTTCCATACTCGATTGCCGGTCGACCTCAAAGACATTGCGGGGGACTCATAATGAGTGGGTTGAGACCGATTTTTATATAAAGGCAAACAATGAACGGAAAGCGATAACGATTGTTCTTTTTTAGGAGGGTACGCGAGTTGGAGTGCCGGGAAGGCATATTTTGATGAAGTGACGATTGAACCGGTCGATATCATTCCCTCCGGAAGTCCCTTTACCGATACAGATCAATTGACACCGAACAGACTCGATGTAATCGAATCATTGAATGCAAAAAGAAGCGGAACGGACATGTGCGGAATCATCATGATATTCGTCATTTGTCTTTTATCGGTATGCGGGATTGTCGTTTTGTTCATTATAATCAAAAGAACGCATGATATTGCCGGATTTCTGCGAAATGCTTTGAAAGGCCGGCTTGCTCAATTCTTTTCGAAACATATCTGGTTTTTTATACTCCTCTGCGTTGTTTCCATTTTCTATGTGGTTTTCATGTTCCCGCACCTAAAAAACAACCCCCCGCTTTCACCCGATGTCTTCAGGGATATCGCCTATGCTCAAAATATTTTAAACGGCAATTCCGTCTTCGATGATCCTGCGATCAAGGGTGAGTATATCTGGTATCCTCCCCTTAATGGGATAATGATGGCATTTATTTCCGCGCTTACCGGAGTAGACCTTTTCTCCCTCTACAATTGTTCTTTGATCTTTATAAATATGTTTTCCGTTTTTCTTTTTTCTTTCAAACATACTGACGAAAAGGCTGGCTTTTTTCTCGACACTCCTCATTCCATTGATGCCATGGCTTAAAACGTCCATATATTATCCCCAATATCCTGCGGCCCATCTTGAATCCGGCACCCGTTACATACTTTTCGAATCTCATGCTCGATCCTCAATGGACCATATTCATTCCCGATGTATTCCTTTGCCTTATATTCTGGATTGCGGCAGGAACCGGATTATTTGCCCTTTCTGAAAGGATCAGAGAAACGGGAATACTCCTCATGTTCTGCCTGCTGGCCGTCACGCTGATCAATCAGGGCCTGGGCTATCTCGAGAACTTAGGCGATACGACGAAGGGGATATTCATGTTTTTACGGCATATTCCAACCTTAATACCGCATGAGTTTCAATGGTTTTTTCAATTATTTATTCTTCCTTTTTGTCTGCTGCGGACTCTTTACCCTCATCGACCGATGTGTGAATACGAGAATAAAAGCGGTCCGGACCGGCATTTTCATTCTTTTTTTGATACCGGGATATATGTCTTTCCAGAATGAGAATGCACCGGATCTCGGACGCGCCGGGGGCTCGTATCAACCGGCAGAGTACATCGAGTGGATACGAAGCCATACGGATAAAAACGATGTTTTTCTCGTCAGCAACCCCCACATGGCTTTTTACGAAGTACAGCCCTATACGGCCAGGAAGATCGTGGCATCTGAACGGGGACACATGAACTTTCACGTTGATTTCGATAAGCGGGTAAAAGATAAGTCCCGGATGATCACGTCTGACGGTCTCGATGAGTTCCATCAGACAGCGTCATTCTATGAAGTCAAATATTCGATTATCAATCGCGGGGATGTCAGTGAAACCAGGTTTCTATTTTTCAGGAACAATTTTCCTTTAGTTTTCGAACACGGCAATTTTATTATCGTTAAATCCGATATCATGAATATACGAAAGTAGCGGCAGATCGGTCACTAAATGGGAGCCTTTTCCGCCTTGTCCGATTTCGGCACCGTGTTTCTTACCTCCACCCTCCCGCTTTCTGCGGAAATCGAAATGTGCGTCGAGTCGGGGTATTCATAAAGATGTGTCGCGATGGAAGAAAGCACTTCCTTTTCAAAAATACGTTCCAGATTTCGTACGCCGAATTTTCTGCTGTACCCGGTCTGAAGAATGTGATCGATAAACGTCGAATTGAATTCGACAAAAATGCCTTTTTTCTCAAACATTTTTGCCGCATCGTTTATCATGAGGTCGGTGAGGATTTTTCCGGCCGTCTCCTGTTCAATATGTTTGAACTCGACCACTTCATCGATCCTGTTGATAAACTCGACGGGGAATATATCGGTGAGCCGGACATCGATTTTTTCATTGTTGCCGGCAAAACCGAGCGGGCTGCCGGAAGCACCGAAAGCATTGCTTGTCATGATAATGGTCACATTCGAAAAATATATTTCGTTTCCGTGCGAATCGCATACTTTTCCTTCATCGAATATCTGAAGAAAAAGCTTGATCACTTCCGGATGTGCCTTTTCGATTTCATCGAGCAGAAGCAGAGAAGACGGATTTTCCACGATTGTGGAATGAAAAAAGGAGACATCATCATACCCGATATAACCGGGCGGCGAACCGATGAGCTTGGACACCGAGTGTGGTTCCGTAAACTCGGTCATGTTGAGGGTGAAGAGCTTCTTTTCCGAACCAAAGAGAAATGCGGCCAGCTGTTTCGCGAGGTATGTCTTGCCGACGCCGGTCGGGCCGATAAACAGAAAGACCCCGTCGGGTTTGTATGGTTTTAAATCGATCCTCTTTTTTGTCATTCTGATCAGTTTTGAAACACACGCGATCGCATCGTCCTGACCGAACACCCGCTGTTTGAGGTACGCTTCCATCTGGAGCATATGTCTCCCCATGTCTTCATCCGTTTCGAGGAATTTTATGCCGACAAACTCGCCGACAATCTGTTTGACGGTTAATTCGTCGACCTCGTTTTTCCCCATAAGCGCGCACCGGGAAAAGGCATTCTCGAGTATGTCGATCGCCTTGTCCGGAAGCGACCTGTTTTTTATCTCCGTGGCGGATAGCTCGACGATGAGATTGAGCAGCCGGTCGTCGATACGTATTTTATAATGGTTTTCCATTTTTGTTTTCAGCCGTTTGAGAAGAATATTACATGTGTCGGTATCCAGTTCCTCGATATTGATTTTGTAGAATCTCCGTTCCAGGGCCCTGTCTTTCTGAATATACTTTTTATATTCTTCCGGTGTTGTCGCTCCGATACATCTGAGTTCGCCGCGGGCAAGATACGGCTTTAAAATATTCGCGGCATCGATCGAACTTCCTTCCGTTGTCCCGGCCCCAATGATCATATGTGCTTCGTCGATGAACATTATGATGTTTTCCCTCTCCCGGAGTTCATCGACGATCCTTTTCAGCCGTTCTTCGAACTCCCCCCTGTATTTTGTGCCTGCGACGACCATACCAATATTCACCTCGATGATTTCCATTTGTTTAAAATAATCGGGGACCGCTCCCGCGACTATTTTTTGTGCCAGTCCTTCGACGATCGCGGTTTTCCCGACCCCGGCTTTCCCTACTAGAATCGGATTATTCTTTTTTATTTTATAAAGCACCTCAAGAAGCGCCTGTATTTCTTTTTCTCTGCCGATTATATCAAACAACTCGCCACAGCCGGCCATTTTTGTGATATTTCTTCCGAATTTTTCCACAAAAAGCTCGTCTTTCTTTTTATTCGATGAACATACCTCATCGAGATTAACCTGCGGTATATCCTTCGAAAAATTGTCCGTACTGATATTTGTCCTCCCCTTTTCGTAGGTAAGGGAAGCGAGGTCCCCGGGTTTCAGCGCCTCTCCCGTATTGACTTCTTCGGGAAATTCCTTAAGCAGACGTTCTTTTTCTTCAATGGAGGGGGTGTAATCCGGATATGCCTGCAATACCTTCTCGTACATTTCGTATGCCTTGCAGTATTTTCCCATCCTGTCGAAGATTAGCCCGATATTATGAAGGGAGAATTTATATAAGGGATCATGTTCAATAGCCCGCGTATAATAGTAGAGGGAAGTGACGTAGTCCTCATCACGGTAATAAAGAATGCCCATATTATTCAGCGCCGCAACATAATCGGGGCTGTACTGGAGGGCTTTATAGAGATATTCCTTTGCTTTTTCATATTGTTCGCGTTCTTTATAGATTGTTGCGAGATTGTAATATGGATATTTATAGCTTCTGTATGCCTGGATTGCGAGAAAAAAATATTTTTCTGCGGTCTCATAGTTTTCTCTGTCGAGGTAGTAGAGACCGAGTTCATTCAGGGCAGGGTGGTAATCCTTTTTCACATCGATGGCTTTTTCAAACCATCCTCGCGACTCCTCACGCTTTTTTTCATCATCGGGAAACGCCCTGTTTGTCGCGAGTCCTATATTGTAGTACGCCCAGTAAAATTTGGGATCGATCGATAATGCCTTTTTATAGACTTCTATCGCGTTCGAGAAGTCATTCATATCAAAATACACATTTCCCAGTTCATTCCAGGTATTGGCATCATCCTGTACAATTTCCAGACTTTTTTTATAATAGAGGACCGCGTTTTCAAGATTATGTCTGGACGTTTCGATTTTGGCCATTTTTTCGTAGCATTCGTTATTCCTGTTGTCCTGTTTGATGATCTTTTCATATAATTCCATGGCCTTCACATAGTCATTCATGTAAAAAAGATTATTTGCCTGATCCAGCAGTTTCTTTATATCGTCAGCCATTGCCACTCCCCGTCGGTTGAATATATTAATGCACAAACACATACATTCTAAAACGAAAACGGGAATTTTTCAATTTCCGCCGTTATAATATTTATCATCGCGGCCCGTTCGTGGCTGTTTTTATACATTCCAGGCCTGGTTAACCCGGTTGCATACGCGTTGGATTTTTCCCCCGGGAAGTGATTTTCAATTAATGAGAATGTCGCATGAGCGTTTTGAAGTACACCCGGATCCGGACACCCGGCCTATTTTTTTTTGCGTGTGCACTTCCTGCATGTTTCGCCGTTGTATCGGTCGAAAATTTTCGCCTTCCAGTCATGGCCGTTCGGACATTTCCACCAGACCCGTTTTTTGGAAAACGGACTGACGGTTTGGGGGGTCAACACCCTGTTTTTTGTCGGATGCCACTCTTTTGCCAGTTCAGGGCTGAGTGTCGCAAGGCAGTTTTCCTTGTTTACCTTACGGCCGTCGCAATACGGACATCCATACCCCTTCGTTCTGTAACCGACGAATGACTGCCACTCGTGTCCTTTGCTGCATTTCCACCATACCTTCTTCTGTGAGTTGGCCGTCACGTTTCGCGGTGTCAGCGATCCGTTTTTTGTCGGATGCCAGTCTTTCGCGGCTTCGGGGTTGACAGTCTGAAGACAATTGTCTTTTGCGACCTTTTTCCCGTCGCAATAGGGACAGCCCCTCCCCCTCCTTCTGTAGGCGATACCCGCTTTCCATTCATGACCTTTTTTGCATTGCCAAAAGACCTTTCTGGCGCTGCTTGGAAGGACATCTGCCGGTGTAAGCTTTTTGTTTTTTGTCGGGTGCCATTCCGCCGCAAGCTTCGGTTCCGTCACCTGAAGAGAACTTTCCTTACAAAGCTTTCTTCCGTTACAGTAAGGACATACGTTACCATTTGTCCTTGCGGCAATAATGGCCTGCCATTCATGACCTTTCTTGCACTTCCACCATACTCTTCGCGCCGAATAGATGGTCACTTTGTCCGGTGTGAGTTTCCCGTTTTTTGTCGGGTGCCACTCTTTCGCCAGTTCGGGTTTTCTGGTTTTGAATGAGGTGTCGTTACAGACATAGATACCCGTACAATAGGGACATCCGGTCCCGGTTGCCCTGTTGTTGACGATCGCCTCCCATTCGTGACCTTTGTCGCACACCCACCACACCTTCTTGCCGGAGTGATGGAAGACGTCCTTTGGTGTGAGTTTTCCGTTTTTCGACGGATGCCACTGCTTTGCAAGACTTGGATCTTTGACAGCAAGTGATTCTTTTTTCAGTAATTTTGCACTTTTCATAATAAGTCAATATACTAATCATATCCAGAAAAGTAAAGGGTAATTGATTAAAAGATTGAAAAAATACAAAATACAGCACTCAAAATACGACCGCATTGTGTTTTATCGTCCCGGTTCAATTATGACGGGTTGAAGGTGACGGAAAATGAATGATATTGTGTTTACAATAATATAGTCATTAATTCGTCTTTCTTTTAAGGGGAAGCGGCAGATGTCGTTTTTTTCCGTTTTCATACAGGATCGTTGACCCGGAGATCGCGCATTCGGCGCTAAGTATGTCTTTCCCGATGACGGACGGCGGGCGAGTGGAAACGGTTTCTCCGGATGTAAAATCTTGTAGTTTTTTTATGTAACCTGTAGCCGTAATTAACATTTATTTGTATTATCTAAGGAAGAAAAAGGATAGTATAATGCAAAATAAATTTCTGACAGGTATCATGTGTATATGTTTTCTCTTTGTCCTCACCGGAATTTTCGCCGAAACGGCTATCGATATCGAGTCGGCGGTGAAGAACGCCCTTGAATACAACCTGAGTCTCAAATCGGAGGAAATCGGACTGCGGATAAAAAAGCGGGTAAAGGATACGACGTGGAACTATTTCATTCCTAAAGTGAGTGTGAGCACGACATTATCGAAAATGAACGAGCCGGCGGAACCAGTCGATCTGGGTATGTTTTCGATACCGGGCGGAGACGATTACTGGGACCTCACCCTCGGACTGAATACGTCCCTCACGATAACGGCTTCGATGTTCGTCGGCATGCGCCAGGCGGTCCTGGATTACGAGTCGGGACTCATCGGTCTTGAAACAGCGAAGAAAAAGCTTGAATTGAATGTGAGAAAGATGTTCTACAATCTTCTTTTGCTGAAAGAAAACATGAAACTCATGGAATTGTCCGTCAAAGCCGCGGAAGACAGGTACCTTCAGTCGGCGGCGAATTACAGAAGCGGTCTTGTCCCGGAATACACGATGCTCGCCGCGCAGGTTGCCTGGGAAAACATGAAACCGGCACTCAAGGAAATGGAGATAGGCTACAAATCAGCCGTCATGAGTTTCAAGCAGATGATCGGTATGGATCAGGAGGAAGAAATAGTCCTTCAGGGGTCCATTCAAATGGAGAAGACCTCCTATGCTTCCGGGGATGCGGAGGAACGGATAGGAGACAGACTCGATATCAGACAACTCAAAAAAAGTATTGAAATGCTCGAAAATCTGAAACTGCTTTCCGTCACCTCATTGACCCCGGCAATTACCTTTTCCTTTTCCGCGGATCCCGGTTTTCAGGGAGATCCTTTTTCCGACAGCCTGTTCGACAACATCGACGAAAACTGGAGTCAGCGCGGGGGGATGTTTGCCGTAACGCTGAGTATTCCGGTCGACGGATTGTTTCCGTCGTCGAAAACACAGGTGGAAATCGCGAATAGTGAAGATAATGTCGAAAAAGCGAAAAAAGGGCTCGAAATGGCCTATCAGGCAGCGCGTCTGGAAATCGACACCCTCCTTATGCGCCTTGAAAAATCCGTGACGTCGATCGATACCCTGAAACTCAATGTCGGTCTCGCCGAGCGGGCTTACAACATGGCGGAAGAAGCATACAGGGCGGGAAGCAAGGATCTGCTTGAACTGCAAAACGCCGAACTCGAGTTGCGAAAAGCCCGTCTCGAAGTATTGAAAGAGGAGTATAATTATATGACAGGTCTTCTTGATCTCGAGTATGCGTTGAACGCGCAGTTCGAAAAGGCGGGAAAATAAATGAAAACACATATGATATTGCCGGTATTGACTCTTTTTTTATTAATTTCATGCAATCAGGGCAAGGATGGGGCCGCCGGGGCCGGGGCCATGCAGAATCCCGGAGAAAACAGCGAGACGGTCTTTGCCGTCAATACGGTTCAGGCGGTCAAGGGCGAGATTCTTGACTATATCGAAGTCAATGGCGATGTGGTGACCAGAACGAGTGTGGATATTTTTGCGGACACAATGGGAAAGCTTACATCGCTTTCAATACGGCTTGGCGATTATGTGGAAAAAGGAGCGGTCATTGCGGAAGTCGATCCGTCGAAACCGGGTATGAAATTCGTCGCAAGTCCGGTAAAGTCCCCGATCGCAGGGACCATCATTTCGATCAATGTACAGGTCGGCGCGACGATCACGCCGCAAACTCCCGTTGCGAAAATAAGCAGGATGGACGAGATACAGGTTCGCACGGAAGTGGCGGAACGCTACATCTCAAAGATCAGGGAGGGGCTCGACGCTCTCCTGCGTTTCGAAGCGTACCCCGATGAACGATTCAGAGCGACGATAAAGGAATTGAGTCCCGTTGTCGATCCCGTCACCCGCACCATGGAAGTCAGACTCGGTTTTGACGATTATGACAAACGGATCCGGGTAGGAATGTTCGCTGAGGTTAAAATAATCACGGAAAAGAAAAGGGGAATCGTCAAAATTCCATCGGAATGTCTCATCAGGCGGTACGGGGGGTATTATGTCTTTATCGTCACCGACGGGGTTGTCGAAAAACGAAAGGTGACGCCGGGTCTTCAGATTGATAACAAACTCGAAATAACGACGGGGTTGAAGCCGGGCGAACTTGTCGTTATCCAGGGCCAGACGCTTTTGGAGGACCAGGCAAAGGTGAAGATTGTGGAAGAACGGGAACCGCTTCCTCAGAGTGATATTATAGAGTAGGGGGACCCCGTGACAGTTACGCGTCTTGTTGTCAATAAACCAACGACACTCGTTATCATATTTATTCTCCTCATCGGATTGGGCATTTATTCCGCCCTCGATCTCAATCTCGACCTTTTCCCTGAAATCAATCCGCCCGTACTGGTTGTTTTCGCGGATTACGAGGGCGCCGGGCCGGAAGAAGTGGAAAAAGTGGTAACCCGGCCGCTCGAAAGTGTGATAAGCAATGTGAGCAACATCGAGAATCTGACCTCCCGTTCATCGGAGGGAAGCTGTTTTCTCATCATCGAGTTCACCTGGGGAACAAATATGGATGAGGCGTCAAACGATGTCCGGGACAAAATGGAGATCGTCAAGAGTTATTTCCCCGACGAAGTCTCGACTCCCCAGATATTCAAATTCGATCCTTCGATGCTCCCGATTCTCAACCTCATCCTTCGCGGCGACAGATCACCCGAGGAACTCAGGGAGATCGCGGAGAATATCGTGCAGCCGAGGATCGAACAGGTCGAGGGTGTTTCAATGGCCAGTATCAGCGGGGGACGCCAGAAAGTGATCAGGGTTGAAATATCCCAGAACAGGCTCGAAGCGTACAATCTTACCCTGACGCAGGTGGCGAATATGCTGCGGGGTCAGAATATCCAGATCAGCGCGGGAAGTATCGAGGAAGACAATAAAAACTACCTCCTCCGTACCGCAGGTGAATACCATTCGATCGAAGAAATTAAAAACACGGTCGTCACATACCGGGGAGGAATGTCGATGCCGGGTATGGGGGCTGTACCGGGTTCGCCGGAGGTGATACGTCTGAGGGATGTCGCGGATGTCTTTGAAGGCTATGAAGATGAATCGAGTGTCGTCTACGTCGACGGCAAGCCCGGCGTTTATATCGACGTGATGAAACAGAGCGGGGCCAATTCGGTAAAAACGTCCGACAATGTGATAGCGCGGCTGGATGATATCAACAGTGATATACCGATGGGAATCCGTGTCGAAGTGATCAACGATACGACGAAAATAATCAGGAATTCACTCGCGCAGGTTTCCTCCACCATGATCGTGGGTGCGATTCTGGCCGTTCTGATCCTTATTTTTTTCCTGCGAAGCCTCAAGAGTACCCTTATTATTTTTCTTTCCATTCCCATATCCTTTATCATCACCCTGATGCTGATGTATTTTTTTAATCTCACCCTCAACATCATGACTCTTTCGGGACTCGCCCTCGGTATCGGGATGCTTGTCGACAATTCGATCGTCATTCTGGAGAATATCTACCGTTACAGGGAAAAAGGGGCCAAACTCACCGCATCGGCGGTTTTAGGGAGTCAGGAGATGATCAACGCGATCGTGGCATCGACCTTGACCACGATCTGTGTTTTCGCCCCGCTCGCCCTTTTCAGAAGCCAGCTCGGCATGATGGGAGAACTCTTCAGCGGACTGGCGTTTACGGTGGTTATTTCACTTTCATCTTCCCTCATTGTCGCCATTTTTCTGGTTCCCGTGCTTGCGAGTAAATTTATTCCGATAAGTTCGCGCATACAGAATCCCCTGACAGGTATACTGAAATCTCTCGATACGATGTTCAACAATTTTTTCCACTCGCTCGAGCGGCTGTATAAAAACGCCCTTGCCCGTGTCCTCAGTCACAAAAAAAGTACCGTGCTTTTCATTCTGGTACTTTTTGTCGCTGCCATTGCCGCCGGATTAATCTTCGGCGGATTCGAACTCATGCCCGGAATGGAGCAGGATTTTGTCAGCGTGAATGTCGAACTGCCTATCGGAACAAAACTCGAAGTGACGAAAACCCTTATGAATCAGCTGGAACAGGTAGTGAGAAAAGAGATCCCGGGTTATAAACAGGTAATCACCACGATCGGGATGGGCGGTTTTTTCGGCATTTTCGGGGGAAGTCAATCCAACCGGGGAAGATTGCTGATTACCCTTCCCCCGTACAAAGTGCGGAAGGAAACCTCATCCGAAATCAAGAACAAACTCAGGTCCTTTTTCGATGATTTCCCGTCCGCGGTTTTTTCTTTTTCGGGCGGAGGACAGATGACGGCACTCACGACGCCCTTCGATATTCTGGTAAAAACGGACGATCTTGCCAAAGCGAAGGAAACCGCCGAGCGGATTCGCGATCTCCTCAAGGAAAACATACCGGAAGTCACGGAGCCGGATATCGATCTGAGCGAAGGACTTCCGCAGATCGAGATCTACATCAACAGGGACAAGGCGTATTCACTCGGCCTGAACATCGCTTCCGTTGGACAGGAAATCAGGGCGAACATAGACGGCATTATCGCCTCCAAGTACAGAGAGGGTGGATCGGAATACGATATCCTTGTCATCCTTACCCCGGAAGACCGTAATGCTTTGCCGGACCTCGAGAAGATATTCGTCCTCAACATGCGGGGAGAGCGTATTCCCCTGGCGAGTTTTGCCCACCTCGAGCGGACCACAGGGCCCGTCGATATCAACAGGGAAAATCAGAAACGGGTGATTCATGTGACCGGAGGTCTCGCCCCGGGCGCGCGTCTCAATGTCGTACAGGAAAATGTCGAAAACCTCATCGACCGGGAAATCCCTCGTACAGAAGATATGGTTATCACATATTCGGGCGAGTTTGCAGAGCTTATGGAATATCTGCAGAAATTCCTTATCATCATTATCATTTCGATCGGTCTGGTGTTCGGGATCATGGCCAGCCAGTTCGAATCGTTTCTCGATCCCTTTATCATTTTCTTCACCATCCCGCTGCTGCTTATCGGTGTCAGTTTTCTCAATCTCGCGACGGGTGAAAATTTCAGTCTTTTCACCGCGGTCGGTCTCGTCATGCTTGTCGGTATTGTCGTAAACAATGGAATCGTCCTTGTCGACTATACGAATCTCCTCAGGAAACGGGGTTTGAGTATCACCGATGCGTGCATCGAGGCGGGCGGGAACAGACTCAGACCGATTCTCATGACCACATTAACGACGATTCTCGCCCTTGTGCCCATGGCCTTTTTCAAGGGGGAAGGGGCCGAACTGGTGCAACCGATCGGGAAAACCGTTATCGGCGGGCTTTCGGTCAGTACGCTGTTGACCCTTTTCCTTGTTCCGGTGGTTTACGCGGTTTTCAACAGAATGTCGGCTGCGCGGATCGAACGGCGAAGGCAAAAGAGGGAAAGAAAACGGGCATTGCGAAACGGTGAGAAAGCGGGTACGTTATGAAAAGGATAGAGATTATCGCGAACAGATCGATAGAAGAAGATCTCTTCGATATTTTCAGGAAAAAGGATATCGTCCATCATTATACGAAGATACCGATTGCTTTCGGCGTCGGAAACAAGGGGCCCCGTATGGGCGACCATATCTGGCCGGAAGAAAATTTCATTCTCATCATCTACTGTGACGAGATGGAAGCCGTAAAAATCCGGGAATCGATATTCGAATTGAAAGAATTTTTTAAAAGCGAAGGTATAAAACTTTTCGAGATGAATATCTAATACCGTCATTCCGGTCCGGTATCTTCTCTGCATGCGTTGTAGCGATGTCGATGTGGCTGCCGGACTTTTTTTTGCAGAGAAGCCCAACGCATGATCGGAGTAATCTCTGAAACCGCCCCGGTAATGTCTTTCTGTGGCGGCAGTATCCGCGGTCCCGATTATGAAGGAGGCTTCTGTCGATCGGGAGGGACCTTTATGGAATTTATGCATGATAAAATAGCCTCAAGGCTTGGCGGACTTGAGTTCGGTGAAAAAACCGAAATCTACAAGTTTGAGAAGATCAAGCGGCTTAAGACGGCCGCGCGCGCATCTCATCCCGGCTTGCCGCTGATCGATCTGGGTGTCGGCGAACCGGACAGGCCGGCGGACCGGCGGATTGTCGATGTTCTTTCGGAAGAAGCGGGAAAACCCGAAAACAGGTTTTACTCCGACAATGGTATCGATGAGTTCAAGGAAGCCGCGTGCGGCTATCTCGAACGGGTTTTCGGGGTGACCGGTCTTGTGCCCGGAATACATTGTATTCATGGAATCGGTTCGAAACCGATACTCGCCATGCTTCCGCTTTGCATTGTCGATCCGGGAGACGTGACGATAACGACGGTGCCCGGTTATCCGGTGCTTGCCACCTATACACGGTACCTTGGCGGCGAGGTGTATACGCTGCCGCTTCTGGAAAAGAACGACTGGTATCCCGATCTCGATTCTATTCCCCACCATATATGCAGGCGGGCAAAAGTACTTGTCATCAATTACCCGAACAATCCGACGGGACAGGTCGCGACGACAGATTTTTATCGACGCGTGGTGGCGTTTGCCCGGCGGTACGGGATCGTTGTCGTTGCCGATGCGGCCTATGCCGCCCTCACATTCGGGGACACCGAGCCGTTGAGTTTTCTGTCCGTCGAGGGGGCAATGGAAGTGGGCCTCGAAATACATTCGCTTTCAAAGGCCTTTAACATGACGGGGTGGCGTCTTGCCTTTGTCGCGGGGAATCCCCGGCTCGTAAGCGCCTACGGGACCGTCAAAGACAATACCGATTCCGGACAATTCAGGGCGATTCAGAAAGCGGGAATCTATGCGTTGGGTCATCCGGAGTTGATCGCGGAAAACCGCGAACGATATTCGAGGCGGTTCGACCTCCTGGTACGTGTGCTTAACGAGGCCGGATTCACCGCACGGAAGCCAAAGGCATCCTTTTACTGTTATGTAAAGGCTCCGGCCGGAACCGCTTCCGGGAAACGTTTTTCGAATGCGGAGGAAGCCTCCGCATTCATGCTTCGCAACGCCCTTGTCTCCTGTGTGCCGTGGGACGATGCGGGGGCATACCTCAGGATGTCCGTCACCTTTGAAGCCGAGGGGCATGAAGAGGAAAAACGGGTAATGGAATCACTGGGCAAAAGGCTTTCGGGACTCAATCTGGTTTTTGACGACCGGTATTGAACGGCGTACTTCCGTTCTTCGTTAAAAATAGAGCTTCACTTTATTCTGAAAATTTGATATGGTGAGACAACGATGGAAAATAACAGGGAAAGAGACCTATCAGACGGCACATCACGGAAAGAAAACCAATGGCACAGGGAATGGAACCATAAGAGGGGACCTCATAAAGGCGGCGGCAAGAATGATGAAGTCGCGGTCGGGATCGCCGCCACGTTGGGATTCGGCATTGCCCTTTTTTTTACAAAAATATGGTGGCTTATATTCCCGCTGGTTTTTGTCGGTCTTATCCCCCTGATGACGGGATTGAGAAAACTCATGACCGCAAAGAAGCTGTCCGTCGGCACGGATAACAAGACGCGTCTTGCGGACAGAGAAAAAGAAGTATTGAGGGTCGCCTCCGGGCACGGCGGACAGGTAACCGTTCTTCAGATCGCCCATGAAACCACTCTTTCGATTGAAGACGCAAGGGCCGTCCTGGACGGTATGGTGAACAAGGGTTATGTTCAGCTTCTTGTTGACGATAACGGATTATTGCGGTACGAATTTCCTGATTTCTTGAATTCGAAAAAAAAGGACGAAATAACCGAACAGATTGACAAACTTAAGCGGGATACATAACCGTCTTTTTTTGATGCATTTATGGGCACTTCTAAAAACCTGCTTGACAGGTTTTTAGAACCACAAAATATTTCCTTATACACGCAAGGGCACCTAAAGCAAAAACTATTTTTTTCTTTTATAAAGAATTATAATAACCGTTGTGTTTCTATTCTGTTTTCTATAGGTGACATGAAATATATAAGTCATAAAAATAGTTTTTAAAGGTGCCCTTATATACTTGAAATGAAATTCGATTGTACGCTATGATGGGCGGGGGAATACATGAATGTAGACATTGTCGCCGGTATTATCATATTGTCTCTGGCACTCGGATTATTGGTGTTTCTACTCCTGTACAGCCGTTTCATTATTAATACCATCGCGGGAAAAAAAATAACCTCGTTACGGGAAATCATGAAGGAAATCTATGGCGGAAAATCCTCATAAGGTAACGTACGAGCTTTCGAGGGAACTCACCCTTTTCCAGCTGACCATGATGGGCATCGGTATGATGATCGGCGCCGGAGTGTT
Organism: Spirochaetales bacterium; assembly: GCA_016930085.1. Classification (NCBI taxonomy): domain Bacteria; kingdom Pseudomonadati; phylum Spirochaetota; class Spirochaetia; order Spirochaetales; species Spirochaetales bacterium. The sequence continues at coordinate 63,098 of JAFGHO010000034.1, read as the reverse complement.
TCTGGGAATCGGTAAGGCGATACCCTTTGTCGGACCCGGCGGGATCGTTCTCACGTTCGCCCTCAATACGATACTGGCAACGGGAACGGCTTTTTCATACGCCGAACTCAGCTCCGCCGTCCCCCGGGCGGGCGGCGCGTATAATTTTGCTCGCATCGGGTTCGGAAGGGGAATAAGCTTTAGCGCCGGCTGGATCGAATGGTTTGCATCGAGTGTCGCGGGAAGCATCTACGCGATCACCTTTTCAAAATATACGCTGGAATACCTGAAAGACCTCGGTCTCCTTTTCTGGCTGCCCCTTTCCTTGGGTCCCTGTCTTGAAAAGGGTGTGACGATTCTGATCGCGCTTTTTTTTATTTATATCAATTACCGCGGCGCCTCGGAAACCGGGTTTATCGGTGCCGTTATGACCCTCGGTCAAACCATTTTTCTTCTGTTTATCGGAGGTGTCGGTCTTTATATTGCCGCGACCAATCCCGAGCGGCTTCTCAACTTCAAACCCTTCATGCCGAAAGGCTGGCTTAATTTATTTATCGCGATGGGATTTACCTATGTCGCTTTCGAGGGATTCGAGGTGATTTCCCAGGCCGGCGATGAAGCGATCGCCCCGCGGAAAAACCTGCCGAAAGCGATGATCTATTCGGTTTTTATTGTCGGGATTACCTATATTCTGGTAAGTTTCGCTTCGGTCGTTGCGGTGAACGCGAACCATCCGGATATAACCTTTCCCGTATGGGAATGGATAGGGCAGTTCGGCGAGATGGGATTCAAAAAGGCGATTGAAAGGCTTTTCCCGTTCGGTAATTTCTTCCTTACCCTTGCCGTTATTTTTGCCTCGACATCGGCACTGAACGCGACGATATTTTCCGCCGCCCGCGCTTCATACGCTTTGGGCCGGGACAGAATGCTTCCCGCCGTTTTTGCGAAGATTTCCAAAAAGAGAAAAACACCCTCGTATGCGCTTGTTTTTTCAGGGGTCATCATTCTTTGTAATGCGGTGCTGCTTCCTACCAAGGATGTCGCCTCGAGTGCGAGTATCATGTTTCTCTTTCTTTTTTTCCTCGTCAATATTTGCGTGATACGGATCAGACTCAACATGGGCGATGAACTCACCTACGGCTTTGTCATGCCTTTTTTCCCTTTGTTTCCCCTCCTGGCGATAGGCGCACAGGCGTTGCTTGCCGTTTTTCTCATTCACATGAGTTGGCTCGCATGGATTATCGCCCCGTGCTGGATTGCTGCGGGAATCGTTATCTACCATTTTTATTCGAAATCGCGGGTCGTCCCTTCGGAGAGTGAGATCGTCGTCATAGAAGAGGAAATCGAGGAACCGGCGGGAGACAAATACCGTGTGATGGTGCCCATCGCGAATCCGAATAACGCCCTTTCTCTCGTCGGCACGACGATAAAACTCAGCAGAAACCGGGACGCCCGGATCGATCTCCTTCATATGGTCGCGGTACCGGATCAGATTGCCCTGAGTGATGCTGAAAAGTACGTACTCGAGGGGAAAGAGGGGATTGTCGAGGCAATGCTTTATCTTATGCCCCGTTTTCCCGTCACCACGGCGGTCAGGCATTGCAGAAACATAGCCCGCGGTATCGTGAGCGCTGTGAGGGAGAAAAGGGTCGATCTTCTCATTATGGGATGGCACGGCAGCAGGGTGGACAAGCGGTTTGTCATGGGAAGCACCCTCGACAAAGTGATATCCCGCAGTCCCTGTGATATTGTCATTCTGAAGGATTGCGGCAACAGGAAATTCTATAGAGTTCTCGTCCCGATTTTCGGATCTTCGAATGACGGTTATGCCCTGCGAATCGCCGACAGCCTCACTGAATCTGAAGGGGAAATCACCCTTCTCCTTTTGCGGGGAAGCAATAAGGACATGCCGTCCGAGCGGTACGTTAAAGAACTTATCAGAAAAACGGAGAGATCCGGCATCAAAGCAAAAATGACGACGATACAGGACAATACCAAGGCGGTTCTGGAAGAGGCTGAAGGGCATGATTTGCTCGTTCTCGGGATTATTGCCCGTAAACATAGCTATAACGTGAAAAAACTCTCTTTCCAGGAAAAGATCGCGCATCGTTACAATCAATCGCTCGTGATCGTCAATGAGGCAAAGGGCATCGCTTCCATTACAAAGCGATGGTTTTAATGGAGTGCTTTTTTTTTAAAATTCCCTCCAAAAGCGATGTAGAATAAATATTAAAAATAAATGCAATATATCTTTATTAATTTTTTTATTTATGGTATAACCTTATTTCCTTTTTTAATTTTAATCTATTTTCATTTTAAGGAGGCTCGAATGGAATGAAGGCATTAGGGAATCACTTGTTAATTGAATTGTACAATTGTGATTCTGGAATCATTAATGATTTAAGGAGAATCCAGAGTGTTATGCTTGAGGCGGTGAGAGTAGCCGGGGCGACGGTAATACAGCCGGTATTTCACCAGTTCAATCCGCACGGGATAAGCGGCGTCGTGGTTATTGCCGAATCCCATTTCTCTATTCATACATGGCCAGAATATGGATATTGTGCGCTGGACATATTCACTTGTGGCGATGAGATGGATAGCGCTCGGGCGGTCGAGTATTTAAAAGAAGAGTTTTGCGCAGGTTCTCTCTCTATCATGGAGGTTAAACGGGGAACTCTGGATATTCCAAAAGAGAAGCTTTTACACAAGCCTGTGGAGTTATGCTGATGGAAACGATGATACGATTTAATCAATCTATCCCGAACGAAAAGCTCCTCGGTTACGAGGAACTCAAAGCCCGGTTTGTCGAAACCGGTGCGTGGGGCCTTTTATCGTGTATTGATTTACACGAGTGCGATTCCAAAACGATAAGGGATCCTGAAGCGGTAAAAGAGTATGTCGTGCAGCTCTGTTCGCTGATCGAGATGAGAAGGTTCGGAGAATGTGTGGTCGTCAATTTTGGAGAGGACGAGCGGGTGGCCGGTCTTTCCATGACGCAGCTTATCGAGACGTCATTGATATCGGGGCACTTCGCCAATCTGACCAACAGCGCGTATATCGATATATTTTCGTGTAAATTTTACAATCCGTACGCCGCCGCCGAGTTTACAAGGAGTTATTTCTCCGCGGGCGACTACACGATGCAGTTGAATCTGAGACGTTAGGGGATAATAGCGGTAATGTGGATTCAGGATGCCTGGGACGTACGGAAAGGCCGGACGATCTCGATTCAGGTCAGGAAAGAAATCGAACGCGTAAAATCGCAGTTTCAGGAAATAGTAATATATGAAACGGAGTGCTTCGGGAAATTGATGCTTATCGACGGCGTAATCATGCTCACCGAATTTGATGAGTTCGCCTATCATGAAATGATCGCCCATGTGCCGCTTCACACGCACCCCGCTCCCGGGAAGGTTCTGGTGATCGGGGGCGGGGACGGCGGAACGGTTCGCGAAGTACTCAAGCATGGGGTGAGGGAGGTCGTTCTCTGCGACATTGATGAAGAAGTCATCAAATTGTCACAAAGGCACCTCCCGGCAATTTCCTCATCCCTTGCCGACCCGCGCGTCAGCATTGTATGCAGGGACGGGACGGAGTACATCAGGGAGAAACCGGGGTATTATGACGTGATCATCGTTGATTCAACGGATCCCGAAGGGCCGGGCGAACAGCTCTTTACCAGACGTTTTTATGAAAACATGAAGGAAGCCCTGGCGCCTGAAGGGATCGCGGTGACGCAATCGGAAAGCATGTATTACGACAGGAAGACAATCAGGAACCTTTTTTCCTTTAACAAAACCCTGTTTCCGGTCGCCTGTTATTATTACGCCCTGGTGCCGACCTACCCTTCGGGGACAATAGGATTTTCCCTCTGTTCCAGGAAATATCATCCCCTCGAGAATATACATCCGTGTTCGATTTCCGGCCTCCGTTATTATTCCACGGAGATTCACAGGGCGTCATTCACTCTTCCCGAATTCATGAAAGAGGATGTCGGGGGATGAGGGACAGCGGCTTCCCGGTACTCTCAGGTTGAAGCCGCCTTGACGATCTCTTCCGCCCTGTGGCAGGCAACCAGGTGCTTGTGGCTTTTTTCGGAATCGACGGGAAGAAGCGGCGGTTCTTTCTCCCGGCATACATCGATGACCATGGGACATCTCGTATGAAAACGGCAGCCGGGCGGCGGGTTGCTGGAAGAAGGCACATCGCCTTTCAATATCCGTCTTTGTTTGGCTTTTGAGATAACGGGGTCCGGAACGGGAATCGCCGATATAAGCGCCTGTGTATATGGATGAACGGGGTGCCGGTATATTTCGTCCGCACCCGTCAATTCGACGATTTTACCCAGGTACATAACCGCGATTCTGTCCGAAATATATTTGACCACCGCGAGATCGTGGGCGATAAACAGATACGTCAGTTTGAACGTTTCCTGCAGCCTGACAAGCAGGTTGAGTATCTGCGACTGGATGGAGACATCCAGGGCGGAAACGGGTTCGTCGCAGATGATCAGTTTCGGCTGTAACGTCAGAGCCCGCGCGATACCGATCCGCTGCCTTTGTCCGCCGCTGAACTCGTGGGGGTACCGCTGCAATACATCGGGCGGCAGACCGACCTGTTCCAAAAGACTCGAGATCTGTTTTTTCCGTTCCTGTCTTGTTCCGATCGAATGGATGAGAAACGGTTCTTCAAGTATGGCGCCTATCGTATGACGGGGATTCAGGGACTCGAAGGGATCCTGAAAGATCATCTGCATGTTTCGCCGCAGGGTGTACAGTTCCTTTTTCTTCAGGGTAAAAATGTTTCTTCCCTGAAAAAGAACGTCTCCTCCGGTCGCCTTGTAGAGGTAGTCGATCGTTCTTCCCAGCGTGGTTTTTCCGCATCCCGATTCACCAACCAGTCCGAGGGTTTCTCCTTCCCGGATCGTGAACGACACATCGTCGACCGCATAAATTTTCCCGACCTCGTGCCAGAACACGCCGCCCATAATGGGGAAATATGTTTTGAGGTGTTTCACTTCAACCAGATATTCACTCATTTTTGTTTTTCCGCATAATAACAGCTTGCATAATGGTTTTCCGCCATCTCGAAGAGCGGGGGAGGGTCCTTCCTGCATATATCCATGACATACGGACACCTGTTCTGAAAACGGCACCCTTCGGGCAGTTCGTACAGACTCGGAACCCTTCCCTCGATAACGGGAAGCGTTATCTTTCGTTCATTCTCGAGTCTCGGAATCGATGAGAGCAGGCCCATCGTGTAGGGATGTCTCGGGTTTGAGAATAATTCGACGGCGGACGCGGTTTCCGCGATTTTACCCGCATACATGACGACGACGTCGTCGCAGACCTCGGCGATGACGCCGAGGTCGTGGGTGATAAATATGATCGACATGCCGGTCGTTTCCTGCAGCCGCCTGATGATATCGAGTATCTGTGCCTGGATCGTGACATCCAGGGCCGTCGTGGGTTCGTCCGCGATCAGGATTTCCGGTTCGCACGAGATGGCCATGGCGATCATCACCCGCTGCCGCATACCCCCTGAAAGCTGATGCGGATATTCGGTGTACCGTTTTTCAGGATCGGGCAGGCCGATCTCTTTGAGCAGACCGACGGATCTTTCCTTTGCCGTTTCCTTTTTTACCCCGGGGTTGTGCAGGAGATAGACTTCATCGAGCTGTTTTCCCACACGCTGAATCGGGTTCAGGGCGGTCATCGGTTCCTGGAATATCATCGATATCCGTTTGCCCCGTATCCGGTGCATGGCGTCAGGTGGCAGCCGGAGGAGGTCCTCCCCGTCGAAGACGACACTCCCCCCTTCGATAGTTCCCGCGGGCTTCGGCAGCAGGCGCATGACGGAAAGCGCGGTCACGCTTTTTCCGCACCCCGATTCGCCGACAAGCCCGAGTGTTTTACCCCTGCGCAGGCTGAAGCCGACATCCTCGACCGCGTTGATTTTGCCCGCCTCTGTTTTGAACGAGGTGATCAGGCCCCTGACTTCCAGAATAAACCCGTTATCCATCTATTTCAGTATGTCCATCATATAGGTTTTATCGATGATTTCCGCGGGCTCGAAGGTTTTTCCCGATTTCATCGCGTCTGTGGTTTCCCTGTGCATTTTTTCGTCGTACCAGAAAAGCCCGCCAAAGCTTGAATCGAAGGGTTCGAAAACGCTGTCCGAACTTTTTGTCCCGGGCGGTTCCGGCAGCCGCCACCACCGCCAGTAAGCCTGCCGGACATAGGGGACCATGAACCAGGGGACAAAGGAGCATTCTTCGTGGAGTTTTTCCTGGATCAGCAGGGAAAGCCTTACCCGTTCGCTTTCTTCATAGGAATACCGGTATTTGTCGATCAACTCATCGAGAGCCTTGTCGTCGGTATTGGTGATGTTGTTTGTCTGCGGTTTGTGCGCGTATTCTGAGAGATACTGCTGGAAATAAACCGGCCTGAACTTCGTGGTCCAGCCCCAGACCGCGACATCGTGTTTTTTTTCCATGACCTTCTTGTATGCGGCCGAACCGTCGAGTTTGTCGAGTTTCAGTTCGATACCGGCCTTCTGCGCCTCCTCTTTCAGGACAACGAGGCGCTGGGTGTCGAGATCCGAGCTGTAGGTGACATCCACCGAATAACTGAGGCCGCCTTTGGTCCAGATACCGTCCTTGCCGCGTTTCCATCCCTCCGCCTTCATGTACGCATCCACTTTATCGAGATCGAACCGCCGCGCCCGTATGGTGTTGTTCGTGTATTTGCCGTACCCGATAAATGCCTGCTCGAGACGGTAGTATTCGTTGCGGAGAATTTTCTCGTTTACCAGTTCCAGGTTCATGGCATGGGCAAAGGCGTACCGGAGGTTGTTCGTTTTGAAAAGCTCGTTGTCCCGGTTGAGGTACATGCCCCACGGCGACTGCCGTATATCGAAGTAAAACCATATCTTGTCGATATAGCCGTTATGAAAGAGATCGATATCGGTCTTCTCGTAATAGTAGGTGGGGTGGGTCGCCCCGTGTACGTCGAGCTCTCCCTTTTTGAAATATTCCCAGGTGAGGTTCTGGTCCTTGATGACCTTGAAGATTATTTTATCCACGTTGAACCTGTTTTTGTAATATTTCATGTCTTTCGCCCACCAGTCCTTTTTCCGTTCGAAGGTGATACTCCGGCCCTTTTCGAAATCGGTTATCTGATACGGTCCGGGATTGGGGACGGAGGTCCAGTTGTATTTCTCGATAAAATCCTCATCGAGTTCGCCGTAAAAATGCGATGGTGTCGGATACATATTAACATGGAAAAAAAGGTCGCTTTCCGTTACCTCGCTTTCCTTGTTCACGATCGCGAAGGTATAATCGTCATAGACGATGACTTCGAATTTATCCTCCGCATATACTTCATTGTAGTATGGGGAGACGATGTATTCCGAACGCATGAATTTCAGGGTATAGGCAAAATCATGCGCGGTCAGGGGAACGCCGTCGGACCACCTCGCCTTTCTGTTCAGTTTGAAAAACATGGTCTTGTTGTCATGTTTGTAGGCCCAGTGTGTGGCAAGATCGGGGATGATGTTTTCCGTGTTGGGGTGGAGTCCCACCGGTAACATGTCATTACCCCTGATATAGGTGGCGAAACTATTGTTCGAGTCCGGCCCCACGATTCGGAAGGTATTGGGAAACGAATATAAGGCCACGACCATGGTCCCTCCCTTTTTCGCCTCCGGGGAGGCGAACGTTTCGTCTTCCTCGTTTGTCAGCCAGACCAGATCGTCGGGAAGCGGCTCGGAAGAAAGGGGGGCTTTGAACACGTAATGCTCCGTCCCCGTTTTTTCTCCCCCGCCATTGCCGCAGGAGCCGGCGGTAAAAACAAGCGCCAGAATCGCGAATATACAGTATTTTTTTTTCATCAGTATTCCTCCGTTTCTTTACTTCAATATATCCATTTTATAAGTTTCGTCCACGATGGTCACCTCGCCGAGTGAAACACCCTTTTTCATTGCCTCATCCGTTTCCTTGAGGAGCTGTTCGTCGTACCAGAATAGTCCCCCGTAGTTGTAATCGCCGAAAAAAGGATTGAAGAGGTCTTCATTGTTCATTTTTGCGCCGGGGACATCGGGAAGCCGCCACCACCGCCAGGCCGCGCTTCTTAAATACGGGACCATGAAAAGCGGGACAAAGGGGCAGATATCATAGATTTTTTGCTGAATTTTCTTTGACAGCGCTATCCGTTTTTCTTCATCCGTTGTATTCCGGTACTCGTCGATCATCTCATCGAGTTCGGGGTCATCGGTATTGGTGATATTGTTCGTCTGGGGTTTATGCGCGTTTATCGAGTGGTAGCCTTCCCAGTACTGTGGAGTGAAACTCGTGCTCCACTGCCACCATACCGCCTCGTGCTTTTTTTCCATGACTTTTTTATAGACCGCGGTACCGTCGAGTTTGTCGAGGAGAAGTTCTATCCCGGCCTTTAACGCCTCTTCCTTTAAAACGACAAGCCGCGGGGTCATGTTCTCGGCGTTATAGGTAACATTGACTGAAAACCGCAATTTCCCCTTCATCCAGATACCGTCAGCGCCGCGTTTCCATCCCGCTTCCTTCATATAATATTCCACTTTATCAAGATCGTAACGGCGCGCCCTTATATTGTAGTTCGAATATTTTCCGTAACCCACATTCCCGTTTTCAAGACGGTAATAGTCGTTTCTCAATATCTTTTTAATGACAAGCTCCACGTTCATTCCATGGGCGAAAGCGTACCGGACGTTTTTGTCCTTGAAAATTTCGGTATCCTGATTCATATAGATGCCGTATGCACCCTGTCTCGTGTCATTGAAGAACATTACCTTGTAGATATAGCCCTTCTCGACCTCCGGTATCTGCGATTTGTCGTACCAGTAATCCGGAAAGGGCATCCAGAATGTATCGATTTCCCCTTTTTTAAAATATTCCCATGCGAGATTTCGATCTTTTATCACTATTACTTTTATCCTGTCGGCATTAAACCTGTTTTTGAAATATTTCAGATCCTTCGCCCACCAGTCTTTTTTCCGTTCGAGGGTGACGCTTTTTCCCTTTTCGAACTCCTTTATCCGATACGGCCCCGTATTCGGTTCGACGGCCCAGTTGTAGTCTGTCACGAAATTCTCGTTCAGGGTGCCGTAAAAGTGGCGCGGGACAGGCCTTATCGCCAGGTAAAGCCAGATGTCCGGCATGGGGCGCGTCGCGACCATGGCCAGGGTGTAATCGTCATAAACGACGGCCCTGTCGATGAACTCGGTATAGAAATCATTGTACCATGGCGCCACGATGTGTTCTGACCGCATGAACTCGAGGGTATAGGCGAAATCGTGGGCCGTCACCTTCTTTCCGTCCGACCACCGCGCGTTCGGGTTGAGTCTGAAATACATGGTTTTTCCGTCCTCGTCGAATGCCCAGTGGGTGGCGATTTCCGGAATGAGATTTTCCGTGTTGGGATGGATATTGATAAGGCTCAACTGGTTGTCGAGGATATAGGAACGGAAATCGCTGTTCGAGTCCGGTCCCACGATACGGAAAGTGGGGGGGAAACTCAACAAAAAATCGCGGAAGGTGCCGCCTTTTTTCGCCCTGGGCGAGGAGAAGGCGGGATCGGAATTGTTGGTCAGCCAGGTGATCCCCGAAGGGAGTTTTTCTTCGGACACGGGCGCCGTAAAAATTTCCCCTTTCCCTTTATCCGATTCTTCACGGTGTTGCCCGCAGCCGGCAAACAGCATCAAAAGCAGCGCGAGAACACAGGAGAAAAGCGTTTTTCCCGGTAACGGACGGCCGTTTTCCGGTATCATGCGTTTCGACCATTTCCACGGGCGCTTTTTTCCCCGTTTATGAAAAAGTCGGGCTTTTATCGTTATTCTCATTAATATACTCCTCTCTTTTTTATTCATAGGTTGTATGCATTTTCGGATCAAAAGCCTCCCTTATCGCTTCCCCGATAAATGTGACGAGGGTTAAGGTGACGACCATCGCGGTGATGACGGAAAAGGCGATCCAGTAATCTCCCAGGTTGGTCCATCCCTGTTCGAGCAGTTCCCCCCAGCTGGGGGTCGGGGGTCTGAGACCGTAGCCGAGGTAGTCGAGAGCGGTAAGAGAGATGATTCCCGAGGCAACGGAGAACGGCGCGTAGGTGACGATAATGGAAATCGTGTTGGGGATAATGTGGCGGAAGATGATTCTCAGGTGGCTCGCCCCGATCGATTTTGCAGCGATCGCGTATTCCCTCGTCTTCTCTTTGTAGGTGATCGTTCTCATGATCCACGTCATGCCGATCCATCCAAAAAACGCATTGATAAGGATAAGGATAAAAACATTCGGAAAGACGATCGATGCAATGATGATAATCACATAGAGGTAGGGGACGGAGGTCCAGATTTCGATGATACGCTGGAAGATCAGATCGAAAAGACCGCCGAAATACCCCATGGCGCAGCCGATGCCGATGCCGATAACGTAGTTGATAAGCAGGAGGCTCATGGAAAAGATAAGCGCTTCCCTGAATCCGTAAATCAGCCGTGCAAGAATGTCCCTTCCCGCCTTGTCCGTTCCCAGGAAATGTTTCTGGCCGGGGGACGGAGGTGAAGGGGGATATTCGCCTTCCCTGAAATCGTTTTCGTACGGATTATAAGGGACGAGCGGGAGAAGCAACCAGTTCCCCCGGTTCTGTTTTTCGAAGACGTCTTTCAGTTCCCGGTAATTTGTCTCATAATCATAATCCAGTCCGAACGTCGAGCCGGGGATCATCGAGCCGTAGGTGGGGAAATAGAGGTTCCCGTTGTACGATACGATCAGCGCCCTGCTGTTGATGAACAGATCGGCAAATATCGTAAAGAGTACCAATAAAAGAAAAATGATAAAAGAAAAGAATCCGCGCCTGATCGAGACGAATCGTTTTATTTTTTTGACCGTCAACGGATTCAGTGTGAGGTTTATCATCTGAACTGCACCCGCGGATCGACGATGGCGACACAGATATCGGAGAGAATGTTTCCGACAAGGAAAAGGAGCGAAGAGATCACAAGGGTGCCCATGACGACCGGATAATCGCGCTCCACGACGGATTCATACCCCAGCAGTCCCATGCCATTGATATTGAATACTTTTTCAATGAGAAACGAACCGGTAAGGATAATCGAAATATTGTTGCCGAAACTGGTCGCAAGCGGAATCAGGCTGTTCCGCAGCGCGTGCCTGAAGACCGCCTTTCTGAAGGTCAGACCCTTTGCCATGGCCGTTCTCACGTAATCGCTCGAAAGATTGTCCATCAATGTGTTTTTCATCAGAAAGGTCATGACGGCGAACGATCCGGTCACGTAGGCGGCGATGGGGAGGACGGTATGCAGGATAAGGTCGCCGGCCTTTTCTATCGGATTAAGATCGGCGAAATTGTCGCTGACAAATCCGCCGAGCGGAAAGATTTCCCAGTGCGATGAGAAGAGAAGAAGCAAAAGGATGCCGACCACCCATCCGGGGATGGCATAGCCGATAAACACCAGAACGGAAGAGACATTATCGAGGATGGATTTATGCCGTATCGCCTTGACGATACCGAGGGGGATACATACGCCGTAGACGATAACCAATGTAATAATACCGAAATAGAGGGATATCGGCATTTTTTCGGCGATCATCTGGAGGACGGGATCGTGATACATCGTCGATCGTCCGAGGTCACCCGTCAACACCTTCCCGAGCCAGAGGATATACGATATTAATACCGGTTTGTCCAGGCCGAAATACTTTTTCAGCTGATTTATCTGATTTTCGGAAAGGGGCTGGACCTGCTGCTTCAGTGAATGGGCCCCTCTCCCGCTTTCACTCGACATCTGCTGGTATTCGGATATGATCCTCTCGACAGGGCCGCCCGGAACAAATCTGGTAATTGTGAACACCATTATCGTGATACCGATAAAGGTGGGAATGATCAGAAGAAAACGCCTTATAAAATACGTCGTCATCACGAAATGGTATTAAAATGAGGGCGCTTGTGCAAGTGCTTTTCAATAAAAAATACCGCTTCTGAATGAAAACCGATCGTTTGCCTGACAGAAGGATACTCCTGTTATAACGGGGATGAAATTTGAGGAAAGATGAAACCCGTTAACGGGAATGAAGAATTGTTCGAAGCAAATCGAGTACATCCTTTCCCGTATCGGTATGTGAACGTTTGCAGAAAGGTATGAGAATGTCGGCATAGGTGGCAAAGGACGGATATTCACGGTCGAACTCATCGAGTTGTTCGTTATTCTCGATCTTTTCCATGAGAAGGGGAATGAACTCCCCCAGACGTTCGAGATTTAGAAGTGTTCCGGACGATGAGGCATCGATAATGTGCTTTCGGAAGAAACGGCTCCAGTTATTGTTGTCGATCGATAACGCCGTTAGTTTTTCACAACCGGTGATGGCGACAGGGAGGGTTTCGAGTCTGTTGCCGGTGAGGTTAAGGGATGTAAGCAAGCGGCATTCTCCGATAGCATCGGGAAGGGAGGCGATAAGATTGTCTTCGAGATTGAGGCCGGAGAGATTTTTAAGCGTGCCGATGGCATCCGGAAGCGCGGTCAACTTGTTGTTGTTGAGGACGAGTTTTTGAAGTGAGGCCATACTGAAGACGGCATCCGGAATTTCGGGGAACCGGTTGCCGGCGAGAATAAGATTTCTGAGTTCTTTCAGCCGGCGAAATGAGGCGGGCAGGCGGGTAAGCCCGCAATTACTCATATCGAGTGTTTTGAGTATTCGGAGGTATCCGATTTCGGCGGGGACTCGTTCGAATGTATTCCACAACAGATAGAGTTCTTCGAGTTCGGAGAGGTTTCCGAACAGAGAAGGGAGAGAGGTCAGGCCGGTATCCGCACAATTCAGATAGCGAAGGCGTGACAAGCCGGCGATCGTATCGGGAATACTTCCGATGAGGTTGGACGCGAGCGATATTTTTTCAAGGAACGGCATCCCGGTGATCGGCGCGGGGAATCGTGAAAATTGATTTCCCGATACATCGATGACACGAAGATTTCCCAACGCCGCCATACTTTCAGGGAGATCGGTGAGACGGTTGTTTTCGAGTGAAAGATATTCCAGCCCGCTGATGTTTTCTATATTGTGAGGAAGGGATTCAATCCGATTATTACCCGCCCGGAGTATCTGTAACCGTCTGAGTTCTCCGATGTGAGGGGGAAGACTCTTAAATGCGCAAAAGCGGATATCGAGTTCCCGGAGGGCGGGCAATTCATAGACACGGCCGGGAAGTCCGGGCAGATCTTCATTACTCGAAAGGTCGATGCGCCGCAACGCAGAGCATTTTCCGATTGACGCGGGAAGCGCCTTGATCCTGTTGTTGCCAAGGTAGAGAACCTCGAGGTTCGTAAGGCGGGCAAAAAAACGGCCGGGAAGGGTTTCGATGTTATTTCCCCGCAGATCGAGTCCCCGGAGAGTGTGGAGTTCCGTTATCTCCCGGGGGATATCCGAATGAAGCCGGAATGCCAGCCCCAGGCCCACAATATCGCCGTTTTCGATGGCGATTCCCCGTTCGTATTCCCGTTCTTCCCAATCGGTAAATGACCGTGAAACGGGAAGTGGCGTATGTATGGTTTTCTCGATGCAACGCAGGAGCGGTATCTGAATGGAGTTGAGCGGAACATCGCGAAATGTGTTCACGTGACCCCTTTTTTCTAAAATTTCAAATCGAGCTTTGGAAGAGACTCCTGTACCTTTTTTTCAAGGTCTTTTGAAAAGTCTTTCGCTTTTTTCTCCACGCTTTTTTTCTTTTCATCGATTGTCTTTTCGAATGCCGCAATATCGGACCTATTCGCTTCAAGTGTTTTTTCCACCCCCTCAAAGGCGGCGACGAGTGTGTTGTTTTTTTGTAACGACCCGGCGATCTGTTTCTCGATTTCATTCCCGATCTTTTCTTTGGTTTCCTTTATCATACGGTCGATCGCATCACCGACTTTTTCTTTGATGAGGCGGTCGATTGAACTACCGGCGGTGATCGACAGTTTCCCGCCCGAAGAAAACGAGTATGATGCGTTTATGGCGATTTCAGACGCGGACTCAAGAATATCGCGTATATTTTCAAAGACAATATTGTCGGTATTCCGCATCGACGCGTTCGTATCGGTAAGTATCAACTCGAGAGATCCGGCCGTTTTGTCCGCCTTGTCAACCCGGATACCGGTTGAGAAGTATATTGTCGCGTCGAGTGATGCGATACCGATGAGTTCCAATCCTTTGTCGATGGATAGCGGAAATCCCGATATTTTTATATCAAACGAAACAAGATCATCGACTGTTTCCCTCAGATCGATTGTACCGTCCAGTTCGACCTTCCGGTCATATTCGTTATGGACAAATCGTATGGCGGATGGTGAGTCGACGAGTTCCGGAGCATTCGAGATATTTGCCAGTTGAACGGCAGTCTGCGTCGTACCTGCGTCGCTTCCCACAGAAAAGGCCGCGTTCACGATCATAAAATCGGGATAGCGGCTGCCCGGATATTGCATGTTGTAGCCCGATCTCGGAGGCGGCTGCCCCTTTCTTCCCTTTTTCCCGCTGTCAAGATGTTGTAATGCATCGATTCCCTTGAACAGGTATGTATGCAGTTCTCCAAGATTTGCCGCGAGGAATTTTTCGGATACGCTTGAAATTATTCTTTCGGCCCCTTCACGCGGTGCCGCGACGAACGACATCAGATAGGCTGTATCCGAATCGATCGCATCGGTGATTTTTTTTCGTTCTTCGTCGATAACAGCGCGGTCCTTGCCGACCTTGTCCGCAGTTTCCGATATCGATCTACCTGTTTCAGAAACAAGTTTTGTCGCCTTATCGATTGTCGCGTACGCTTTCTCGACATCCTTGAGCGTTTTGATTTTCTTGATATCGATTTTCGTCACTTCTAAAACCGCTTTCGAACAGTCGTTGACGGCAGGTTCAAGCCCGTCTGCCGTTTGTCTCCATTCTTCCGTCATTTCGGCAAAAAGCCTGTTCGCCTCCTCGATTCTTTCGGGACTTTTGATATTCTCTTTTTCCGATTCAATAATAGACCCGATATCGGTCCCCGCCATATTGAGTGAAAAAGGTTGTGCACCCTCTTCCGGGCTTTCTCCCCCGTTTTCCTTTTCCCGTGAACTAACGAGTGCACCGGATGTGTTACGGGCGGTATCCCATTGTATCTCCCGGCATTCGATATTCGTCACAATAAACTTCCCTTTCAGGAGCTCGCTCATTAATAGATCGATTCCGGTTCTACCCAGTTCAAAGAGGTTTTTGTAAGGTTTTTCACTGTTGGCAACAGAACAATGCTCAAACGATATTCGTGCCCCGAATATATCGAAGACGAGTCCGTCAATCTCCGCTTTCGCGCCGAAGAGGGAAGAAAGAGAAGATTCAAGGGCGCCTTCGAGCAGCATGTCTCTGAAAAATACATTAAAGACGACCACGACACCGATAATGGCTGAAGCGACGATTATTTTTCCCTTTTGAACAACCCCCGTATTCTTCTTTATTGTTTTATGAATTCTTTTTAATTGGTTTATATCTTCCTTTGCAAGATCATCTTTGAGGGTATAGTTAGCGTCGTTATCTTTAATAAAAAGCGAAAAAAGCCTTTCTTTCTCCTTTTCATCGAATGTCCTTTTTAGAATCTTTTTATTGAACTGCTTTTCGGTAAACCGTTTCTTAAAAAACTTCGGTGGTTTGTTTGCCATCAAAAAGCCTCCTGAATCACTCTTTCTTTCCGTCTTTCATCCCGCATCGGCATAGAGGGTGTATGCGGTCCTGATTGCATCGACAAGTTTTCCGATTATCGGGATGAGGAGGAGTCTTTTTATCAGCCTGCTTTTCGCGAATCTGTCCCGGACTTTTTTGCGGTAGAGGGAGACGAGGCCATTGGAGAGAAAATATACCGGAACCAGGGTTATGATACCGACGATGAGTCCACCAAGGACAAGTGAATTGTCGAAACCGAAAAAAGCCAAAACCGGAACATTATCAAGAAAACCAAAAAAATCACGGATACCCGGAAGGTATCCTGTTATGAGTCCTACCCTGTTCAGCGGCCCATCGAGAAGCGGTGTGAGAAGCGAAAAAATCCCGGTGAAAATGAAAACAACGGCGAGATTGATTTTAAGGAAAAACAGGAAAAGAAAGATGGTGTACCAGAGGAGATGTGAAGAAGGAACGAGTGCGAGAAGAAAAGCACAGGCGATACCGCCTGAAATTTGGCCCGGTTTTGTGTTCGCATTAATTGCGATAAACAGTTTTGCAATTCCCTTTATAAACATGGCTTTCACCCTCCGGGTTGCATTGGTTACTAATAACTATACTTCAAATCAGCCTGCTGTCAAGAAAATATTCGGGGGGTCTGTGCATATTCGATACAGGTATGGTAGTATGAGCCCTTATGGTTATAAAATCGGTCGGAAAAACCGCAACACACAATATCATCTTTCATATTCTCGACGGAAGCCTTTTTTTAAGCGGAATGGTCTTTTTTGAGGTGTCGACGATCCTTGTTCTTTTCGTGAAACAGGTCTACGACAACCCTGTCGCCGTCGGTTTTATTCCGGCGCTTACCTTGTTCGGTTATAATCTGCCCGGTCTTGTATCCACCCAGATGGCAAAGGGGTTCAGGATCAGGAAACGGTTTATCATGGTTTCCGCTTTTTTTCAGCGATGCAGTCTGTTTTTGCTTGTTCTCAGTACCTTCTGGGTTCAGCAGGTGTCTCCGCCCGTTGCCGTCACATTGGTGCTTCTCGGTTATTTCTTTTTTTGTTTCTGCGGGGGTATCGGAACGCCAGCATGGCTTGATTTGCTGGCAAAAACACTCCCCGTCTCACACCGGGCCCGCACTTTTGCCATCAGAACCTTTATCGGAAGTGTCGCCGGAATGTGCCTTCCCCTGCTGATAAGCTACCTTTTTTCAGTTTTCATGTTTCCCGTCAATTACCGGTACTCCTTTTTAATGGGTTTTATTCTGATTTTCTTATCATATGTTGCATTTATGTTTGTGAAGGAAGAGAAGGAATCCCCCGTTCCTGAAAAGATACCTTTTCCCGCCTATTTGAAATCGCTTTTCAAGCATCTCAAAAATGATTCCAACCTGCGTAATTTTCTGGTTACTCGGCTTATTTTTGCCGTGACAACACTTGGGGCAGCTTTCTATACATCGTATGCCATGGATACCATTCCCGGAATCACCGCACAGACCGTTGTCTTCTATACTCTTTTTCTCAATAGCAGCAAAGCCGGTTCAAGTCTTGTTCTCGGCTATCTGGGAGACAGATTCGGGAACCTCATCGTTCTGAAAATCAACACGGTCATTACAACCGTCACATTGATTATTGCCGTTTTTATTCCGTCATATTATACTTTCTTCGTCATTTTTATATTCCTTGGCGTCACCCTCACTGCGAATTTAAATACCGGCCAGGTCTTTATCACCGAGTTCGGTGATGATAAAAACAGGATATTGTATTCGACGATAAATATCGCTATAACGGGAAGCTTCTCGGGGCTTGTCCCGATTCTCGGAGGACTGGTCCTCTCCCTTGGGCTTCTGCAGTACAAAGGGCTTTTTTTATGTGCAATCGTCTGCGGGCTTCTATCCATATACTTTTCCATGTGTGTGGTGAAAGATCCGCGGCATACGGTTGCCGGGCAATCCGCATCCGTCTTATAGGATTTTGTTGAAAAAAGATCGCCCATCACCTAAAGTATTAAATAAAGGTAAACACGTAATATCAGCCGGCAAAAGGAGAAGGATCATATGAAACCCCCGATATGCGTTATCTGTCACAAACGGTTCGATATCGATGAGGGAGGACTCGTATATTTCATGAAACGTCCCGCCGATATCGAATGGGAACATCGAATGAAGGAGACGGGCGGACACGGCCACCCGCCCTGCGCGGCATGGTTTTGCGGAAAGCATTATGAATCGGCGCGTACACGATCCCATCTCACGATCGATAAGGCGATCGCGGCGGTAAGAGAGGAAATGGGGGGTGTCTGAATGTTCAGTATAAACGGTTCACAGAATAATAAGCCGGCCTGTTTTTCCCTTTATTTGATACGCGTAACCGGTACGTCCACAGAATTCAGTGCAATCGAGAAAAATCCAATCGTCGTTAAGTCCGGTTAACAGTATTTTCCGTGCTCTATAAATTGAAATTCATGTAAATCCGATTGTATCATACTCATTAACATATTCGTCCTCCTGCATTGTATAACTCCTGGAAAAGTCGTGCCGTATTTATTTTTTTTTAATTGCGACGATATATAAGCCTTAAAGACGCTCAAGGAGGTGAATCTATACCGCGAAGCATACGGCAATATACCGGCATGCATATATAAGGCCGGTATAGGGAGGTATAGAATAATGGGTGTGAAGACTCATATAAAAAAAGGAGGATTGAAAAATGAATACCAACTATGTAATTCATCTCTTTATCATATTAATCGCCGGTTTTTCACTCCTGGCGTTTTCGATGTGTGAAGATTTTCAGGACCTGACAGGAGAGATTCATGATGACCACACTGCCGAATTACTCACGCCGCTTCCGGGAACTGAATTCGATAATGGCTGTTCTGATAAATCGGATGCGATTCAGTGGGACTTTGACTGGAGTGATGTTCCGGGTGCCGTCCGTTACCAACTCTGTATTTTGCATGAAGGATCGCAATACCTGCTCGTCGATGCCATTGTTACCGTTTCCGAATACTCCTACCGCGCCGCCGGTGCCTACATTACGGACGGGAACAGATCGAACTGGTCATGGATGGTGCGTGCAGGAACCCCATTTGCATGGGAAACATGGTCGGAAATTCATTATTTCGATGTTGAACCGCTTGATACCGATTGCCGGAGAATAAACGCGGAAAGGTGATACTCCAACTCTCATAATACTGCAGTTAATGTCTTTTTATATAAGAAAATATCAGTATGACACATAAAGCCGGCCTTTTATCGTATGCTGAACGGGATGGCGCATACTCTTTGCGAATTATCCGAATTCAAGTCCTCGAGATTTTTTAAGGTCGAGTCGTTTTTTATCGACGTTTCGTGGCTTAAACTAAGCTTCCTCTAATCGATAATTTCCAGACGTACCCTTTTTTCTTCTTTTGCTGCTGCTGCGTTGAGAATGATTCTCATGGCCCCGGCGATTCGTCCGTTCTTTCCGATTACTTTCCCGATGTCTTCCTTGGATACTCGTAATTCAATGATTTTTGACTTTTCTCCTTCCACAATAGTCACATTAACCTTGTCCGGACTGTCAACCAGCGATTTTGCCATGTATTCAACAAGATCTTTTTCAACCATAATACCTCACCTTTCTCTTACATAGTGTTGGAGTTAACCAAATTCTCTCTTCCCAGATAGCATCAATTGGTTGCACATTAAGATTATATTCGCAATGGCAGCCAAAGGCATCACCATTTTCCATATAAACGTATCCAGTTAATTTTGTTTTTTCCGAATACGCACCAATATTAGGATGCTATAATAAAATAGTCAAGGTTATAAAAGCAAAATATTTTTTTCATTTCCTGTCGATTTTTCATGGCTGACATTGATAAATTTTATTTTTCATAACGTATTGAATCCCGATTGTGCAATAAAACGGCTCCCTACGAATCGGATTCCGTTTCTTTATACTTTGTCGGGGTACTTCGAACACGAAATTACTCATTAGTTGTATACATAGCATAAATAAGGAACTTATTCGACGGCAAAACAGCGGATTTCCGGAGTATCGGCGTTTCGGGGGTTTTTTACGATATAGAGACGATTTCCAACGGAGGTTCTCCTTTGGAAGTGGGATTTTTTATTAATAATGCCGGAATTAATTGAAAAATAATGTTTATTCCGTGACTAATTAATGCAAAATACGAATTGTTTATAAGAAATCCGTATTATTATGCTTGACATAATAATTATGCTGCTATATATTATGAGCAATGTATCGTGAATACAGGTTGTTCTTTTAATCTGACATTCATGTTTTTATGCTATGCCTTGTAAGCCCGCTTCTTTAAGCATGATATTTTTGTTTTTGGTGAGTCTCTTAAATGAGTAATACCCTAACAGAAGATTAAATAGACACAAGAGTTTATCGTTGATAAACTACATATAAAATTATTCAGGAGAAATCCTGGAAAAAGGATGCGTTTTATGTCTAAAAAAATTTATGTCGGTAATATGAGTTATTCAACTACCGAAAGCGAACTCGAAGAATTGTTTTCCCAGTACGGGACGGTTATGAATGTCAATATCGTGACCGACCGGAATACAAATCGATCCAAGGGATTCGCATTTGTCGAAATGGAAGACAATGATTGTGCCGATACCGCTATTGCAAAGGTAAATAATACCGAATTCAATGGGCGCAATTTGAAAGTGAATGAAGCTCATCAGAGAAAGCCCAGAACAAATAATTATCGTTATTGAGAAAGCATTAGAGTGAAATGAGTCAGACGTTCAGGTCTGACTCATTTATTTTAAACATCATATCATTTCGCGTCCGTCCGAAATGACGGAATTCTGCCTTGTTACGATTGATACACGGACCTGTATCGTCATTTTCCCTGTTTCAGGTAATAATCGACAAGAATAGTGTCACCGTTATATCAAGTTCGAATTGGAATAATAATGTAAAATATACTTCCGGCGCCTTCTTTGCTCTCGACGGTAACACGGCCATCGTGGGCTTCAGCGATATGTTTGACAATCGAAAGCCCCAGCCCGGTACCGCCCATTTTCCTGCTGCGGGCCCTGTCGACGCGGTAGAATCGTTCAAACAGCCGCGGAAGGTGTTCTTCGGCGATGCCGCAACCATGGTCCTCGACCGAAATCAACGCTTCGCCTTCTTTCCGTTCAAGTGTAATGTTGATTTGCTTTCCGTTATTGCTGTATTTGATCGCATTATCGATAAGGTTGACGACAGCCTGCTCGATTAAATGCGCATTGATCCGGGCACGGATATTACGATTCATGATAAGATTGATGGAGATATTTTTTGCCGCGGCAGAGGACTCACATGTTTGTTTTGCCGAGATCAGTATTTCCCGAATACTCCATTCCTTGAACGAGATTCCTCCCCGGACCGCTTCCTGTTCGATTCTCGCGAGACTCATCAGATCCTCGACAATCGCGATGACCCGGTCTGTTTGTTTTGCGATGATGCTGAGGAAGTGTTTGAATTTCTCCTCGTCACGGGCGTTATGCGCCGCAAGCAGGGTTTCGACAAAACCCTTTATTGAGGTGAGGGGGGTTTTCAACTCATGGGAGACATTCACGGCAAACTCCTTGCGGACCTTTTCCAGTTTTCGCAGCCGTGTTATATCGTGAATGACGATGAGGGTGCCGAACCGGTTTCCCTGATCGTCGTTCAAAGCCGAACCATGGGTTTCGAGGGTTCGCTCCTCTTCTTCGTAAATGGTGATGAGTTTTTCGACCGGCAGACTGCTTTTTATCGCTTTTTGAATGAATTTGAGAAGGCTGTTCAATAATACGATTTCTTCGATTCTTTTCCCCTTTGCGCTTTTATAGGGAATCGAAAGCAGTAACGATGCGGCCCGGTTTATCGTGATGATCGTATTTTCCCTGTCGATTGCGACAATCCCCTCGATCATGGTCGCGAGAATCTGTTTTTCCTGTGACTGCTGCCGGATAATCGTTTCGATCCTCTCCTGAAGCTGGCTTGCCATGGTGTTCAGGGTATCCGCCAGACTCCCGATCTCGAGGTTCGAACGCACCGAGAGTTTCTCATTGAATCTCCCCCGGCTGAATCGTTCGGCGCCGCGCTTGAGTGCCTCAATAGGAAGACTGATATTTCGCGACAGCCATGCGGCAAGCACGGTCGCCGCGATAATACTTATGAGTCCCCCAAAAGCGATGGTCAGGAGCAGTGATGTAAACGCTTCATTCAACGATGTAATCGAAACGGCGGAGCGAAGAACCCCTGTTATACGGTTTTCATTGATAAGGGGAATTGCCACGTACATCATTTCCTGCTGCAGCGTATTGCTGTACCTGATATGGGTTCCGATTCCCCCATCCAAAGCTGCCCTGATTTCAGGCCTATCCGCGTGATTTTCCATGGCATCCGCGTTCTGTGCCGTATCACCGATGACCGTTCCGTTTTTAAGGATAATGGTGAGGCGGAAATCTCCTCTTTCACCAACGGTTTTACAAAGTTCTTCCGCTTTCCGGGGCGAATCCTCAGTAAACGGGAACAGGGAATCGAGTATCTGGTTTTCGATAAGGTATGTGTTGCGTTTGAGTTCGAGGGCGGTCTGTCTGAAAAAGAAATCCCTGAATGTGGTCGTGGCATAGAGTGTAATGATACCGATGGTGATAATGATGACATAGATAAAATAACGGTATACCTGCCGGAAAAGCCGCCTTTTTTTCATGCTTTATTCCCTGAATCTGTATCCTATTCCCCTGACGGTTTCAATATAGTCCCCGCACGTTCCGAGTTTTTTCCTCAGCCCGAAAATAAGAACGTCGACGGAACGATCGGTGACATTGTAATCATACCCTCGTACCGCTTCCACGAGCTGATAACGGGTATACACCCATCCCGGGTGGCGTGCAAGGTGATGGAGGATCCTGAACTCGGTAAGGGTGAGTTCGACGGGATTGCCCTTCACGGTCGATTTATGGCGTTTCGGGTCGATGGTGAGATCGTGGATTGAGACGGGGATCTCCGAATCATCTTCAGCAGCATCGCTTCGTTTTTTCCGCCGCAGAACGGCTTTTACCCGAGCGCAGAGTACCTGTATACTGAACGGTTTCGTAATATAGTCGTCCGCACCCGCTTCAAGCCCCCTCACAATGTCGTCCTCTTCACCCCGTGCCGTGACAATGATTATGGGAATGGAACCGGCTACCGTTTCCTTTTTAAGCTGTTCGCACATGGTGAGGCCGTCGATACCCGGAAGCATGAGATCGAGCAGAATAAGCGCGGGTTTTTTTTCTCCTATGGAAATAAGCGCCTTTTCCCCGCTTGAAACGCCGATCACCCTATACCCCTCGTTTTTCAGGTTAAACGAGATAAGCTCCCTTATATCCTCATCATCTTCGACAATCAGAATATCTTCCTTTTTCATGCCGTCAACCCCGTTTATAATAAATTAAAAAGATCCGTCTTTCCTTTTCCCCGTGCACATATAGATAATCTCTTCGCAGATATTGGTAATATGATCGGCAAGCCGTTCGAGAAATTTGGCGACGAGGAGAAGTGAACTCACCAGCCGGAGATGGTTCGGTTCTTCTTTCATATCGATGATCAATTCCCTGAATACATTCAGGTAAAGGCTGTCAACCATTTCATCCCTCTTTTTAACGCTTTCGGCTTTCGCCACATCCATATCCGCGTACGCCTGAAGCGCTGTTTTCAGCATGGCAATACAGTGTTCTGTCATTATAGGGATATCTTTGGGAACTTCAAGAGGTTCTTCGCTGAGATGAACCGCGGTTTTTGCCATATGCGCCGCATAATCACCGATCCGTTCGAGGTCCCTCACCGTTTTAAGCGAGGAGATGATAAACCGCAGATCACCCGCAACCGGCTGTTCCGTGGCGATGAGGAGGACACAGGTCCTTTCGATATCGAGTTCCTGCTGGTTGATATGCTCGTCGTTTTTTATCACTTCAAGGCCCATATTTCTGTCTTTTTTCATTAATGCGTGAAGCGCCCTGGCGATCGATTCCTCCGTCAGGGTTCCCATCGAAAGAACGTCTATTTTGAGTTCTTCGAGTTTTTCGTCAAAATGATGCCGTATTTTCATATGGTTTCTCCCTTCGGCTAACCGAAACGTCCGCAAATATAGTCTTCCGTCCGTTTGTCTTTGGGGTTGAAAAAGATATCTCTGGCCTTCCCCATTTCTATCATTACGCCGTTTAAAAAAAACGCGGTAACATCCGAGATCCGTCCCGCCTGCTGCATATTATGGGTGACGATGATAATCGTATAGTTCCGCTTGAGTGTTTCAATGAGATCCTCGATCTTCGCGGTCGATATGGGGTCGAGTGCGGAGGTCGGTTCGTCCATCAAAATGACGTCCGGTTCGACCGCGAGTACCCTCGCGATACAGAGCCGCTGCTGCTGTCCCCCCGAAAGACCGAGACCGCTTTCATCGAGCCTCCCGTCGACTTCATCCCAAAGCGCTGCGCGCCGGATGCTCCGTTCGACAATGTCGTCGAGCCTGCTCTTTTTCCTGATTCCGTGAACACGCGGCCCGTATGCGACGTTATCGTACACACTCATGGGAAAGGGGTTCGGTTTCTGGAAGACCATCCCGATACGTTTTCTCAGTTCGATCACATTGAAGTCCCTGTATATATCGGTATTGTCATAAAGGACCGTTCCCTCGATCCTTACCGAGGATATGAGATCGTTCATGCGGTTGAGGGTTCTTAAAAAGGTCGATTTGCCGCAGCCCGAAGGCCCGATGAGGGCGGTCACCTTGTTCGGTGCGACATCCATTGTCACATCGACGAGGGCCTGTTTGTCTCCGTAAAACAGATTGAGTGATTGAGTCTGTATTTTGTATGTCGACTGTTCGGCTTTACGGCCGTTACCGTCCGAAATGTCCGTTTCATCCGCTTTCTTCACGTGCAGGGTATGCAGCCGAAAGTCGGTTTTTGTTCCATTTTCCTGTTCCATATTGTATCACCTCTTTTTCAATAAACTCATACGCCCGATCAATGTCGTTGTCGCGATATTGACAAGGAGAATGATGACGATCAGGATGAGGGCCGTCGCGAACGCTCGTTCAAACGATATCCCCTCTTTGGCCAGGATATAAAGATGAAGGGAAAGGACCCTCCCGGAAGAAAAGATATCCTGAAATAGCCCGGGCCTGCTTCCCAGGGTGAAAAGGACGGCCGCCGTTTCTCCCACGGTCCTTCCGATGGCAAGGATAATGCCGGTCAGGATTCCGGGGATCGCCGTGGGCAAAACCACCCCGTGTACCGTCTGCCAGAGGGTCGCTCCCAGTGCGAGGCTTTCCTCCCTGTATGATTTCGGAACGGCCTTGAAAGCCTCCTCCGATGTACGGATGATCGTGGGAAGAATCATGATGGTAATCGTAAGGGTGCCCGAAAGCAATCCCATTCCCATTTTGCAGACGATGACAAAGACAATATAGCCGAACAGGCCGAAAATGATGGAAGGAATTCCCGCGAGTGTTTCGGTGAAAAAACGGAGGATCGCGACGATTTTCCCCTGTTTTGAATATTCGGTAAGATATAAAGCCGCTCCGACCCCGATTGGTGCCGCGATAAAAAGGGTGAGGAGGATGAGAATCATGGTATTGATGATGATGGAGGCGATACCGCCCGCTTTTCCCGCTTTTTCCGGATCTTCGAGAAGAAAATGAATGCTTATATTCTGTTTGATCTCGCGCCGTTCGACCTTGATGATCCGGGGACGGAGGTCGTCTTTTACAAGAAGATAGGGGCTGACGCCGACCGCACCCGGATGTTCGCCGACGGCCGCCGTCATTTCCACTAACGAAGAAACCCGCCGCACCGCCGGTCCCGCTTCGTTCCCATCGAGGACGGTCTCCGTGAATTGCCTGCCGGTCACGGTGCCGGAGGAAAAACAAACGGGGACGATGGGGAGGTCGATGCCGCCGACTTCCTTCCAGTTCCTCACCTTTGATCTGTATATGCGCCGCACATCTTCTTCCGTAAGCGAGGTGAGTTTCATGTTGTTCCTGATCGCGAATACATCTTCATTGGCGAAGAGGGAAAGGGTCCGTATTTTTACGGTTTTGACTCCCCGGGTGTTTTTTATCGATCGCAGGCCGCTGGAATTCAGATATCCGATACCCCCCCGTGTCGATGAAACCATCCGTATCATCTGCTCATCGGATTCGACGAAAACCGTAGAACGGACGTAGGAGCCGTCGGCGCCGATGACGGCGTCCCTGAACGCCACTCCCAGCGGCAGTGAAGGATTATAGGAAAAAGGCCTTACCTTGAGTCCCTGTTCGGAGACCAGCCAGAATCGCTCTTCACCACGGTAATAATCGATTATGTCTTTTATTGTAAGTTCTTTTATCCGGATATCCGGATGAACGATAACGACAATTATTGAGTTGGCGTTTTCATCAAGGGCCGACTCGGCAATGGCTTTCCCGATAAAGGGATATTCCGTTCTGGTATCGGAAACAAGGCCTTTGTAAAAAATATAGCCCAAAATCCAGAATAAAAAACCGATCGTGATTCCGGCTGAAATCCAGACAACCCCCTTCCATACCTTTTCATAAAAGAGTGACCGCTTTGTGTGAGAAGAAATATTATCCATACCTATTCTTCCTGTATCCTGCTTTTCCGTGTGATGGCATAGATGATGATGTTGAGTGTCATGATAAAAAGGAACAGGACGATTCCCGTTGTAAAAAGCGCAGTCCGGTGATCGCCCGTCGCGTAACTCATGTCGGTGACAATGTTCATCGTCAGGGTCCGTACCATCGAGGTCAACCCTTCCGGCATGATGGGTGCGTTCCCCGCAACCATAAGCACTGCCATTGTTTCTCCGATCGCCCTGCCTGTTCCCAGAACGATCGAGGCGATGATCCCGGATTTTGCCGAAGGGAGGATCACCCGAACGATCGTCTGCCAGTGTGTGGCCCCCGTCGCGAGCGACCCCGCCCGGTATTCCTCCGGAACCGAACGGATCGAAATTTCGGATATCGTGATGATTGTCGGGAGTATCATGATCGCGAGAATGATCGAACCCGAAAGGACGCTGTATCCCGTACCCCCGAAGATTTCCCTCACCAGGCCGCAGATGATCACCACCCCGAACAGCCCGTAGACGACGGAAGGGATACCGGCGAGGATTTCGACCGCCCTCCGGAGTAATTGTGCCGGCTTGCCCTTCGCGAACTCTGAAAGAAAAACGGCGCAAAACAGCCCGATCGGGACCGCGATGAGAAGGGCGATAACGGTGACGTAAAACGATCCGACAATAAAAGCAAGAATACCGAATCCAGGGTTTGTTTCATCGGCGGGTTTCCAGTAGGTGCTTGTAAGAAACTCGACCGGCGATACTTTCGTAAAAAGGGGCAGTCCGCTTTGAAATATAAACAGTGTAATGAGAACAACGGCAAGCACCGAGACGCACGCGCACAAGAGAAGCAGAATTTTAATAATCAATTCATATATAGCCCGATAGTCTTGTTTCATGATCGTTCCTGATTCAAGCTATGTATGAAATATTAGGAAAATGTTAGCAAACCGTTAGGAAATTGTTCGGGTTGCCTTTGCCGGTCAATCATAATACAAAATCTCTCGGAAAAGAATGTATCCGGCCGGATATGTCCGGGAAGCGTCATTCAAGACGGAGGTCAGAAGAAAAGAGAAAAAAACCTGGAATTCATTTGCCGGGAGCGTATAGAATAATGAGGCGATAATTAATGAAAAATCGCGGACGGTTCAATAATTATTCCTGCGCCGTTTCGGCCGCAATCGTCCACCGGCGACGAAGCCGGAAAGACATGGTTGACAATAGATAAGGAGGAAACAATGGCTGTCACGTATAAAAGACTCGGAAAACACGGCGTTCTGGTCAGTTCGCTCTGCCTCGGAACGATGAACTTCGGCTGGCATACTACGGAGGAAGAGAGTTTCAGGATCATGGACAGGGCACTCGATCTGGGCATCAACTTTTTCGATACGGCGGATGTCTACGGATGGGAGGTCGACCACGGCCACACGGAAGAAATTATCGGCAGATGGCTGGGCAGGGGCGGGGGACGGAGGAACTCTATAGTTCTGGCCACCAAAGTCTACAATCCCGCAAATAAAAAGTCCGAACGCTACGAACCGAATCACTCGGAGAGAAATCTTTCCGCCTTGAAAATAGCCCGGCATTGCGAGGCGAGCCTTAAGCGGCTTAACACCGACGTCATCGACCTTTACCAGATGCATCACATCGACCGTGACTGCCCGTGGGACGAGACCTGGAACGCCTTCGACAAGCTTCAGACGCAGGGGAAAATAATATATGCGGGTTCAAGTAATTTCGCCGGATGGCAGATAGCAACCGCCTGTCAGGAAGCGTCGCGTCGCGGGTTGACCGGTCCTGTCAGTGAACAGAGCAAATACAACCTGAACTGCCGTATGGTGGAACTCGAGGTGATTCCGGCCTGCTCCGCTTACGGACTCGGCTTTATTCCCTACAGCCCTGTCGACGGCGGCATGCTCGCGGGTTTTCTTGACAAGATCGGGAAAGGAAGAAGGTCGGGCGAATGGATAACCGACCGTATTGCATCCGAAAAAGAGAAGATCAAAAAGTATGAGGACTTCTGCAAGACGCTGGGTCACCCGCCGGCGGAAGTCGCACTCGCGTGGCTTCTGCACCAACCGGGAGTCACCTCTCCGATCATCGGTCCGAGGACGATTGAACACCTTGAAACCGCGGTCCGGGCGACTGAAATCCCGCTCGATGAATCCGCATTAAAAGTCCTCGATGAAATCTTCCCGGGACCTGGGGGCCGGGCGCCCGAAGCCTACGCATGGTAACAGAGACCTGCATACGGCAATCGATGCGGCTGCCGGTAACGGAATTACTTTTTCAAAAACTCTCCGATTCTGAAGCAGGCCTCCTTGAGATTCTCGAACGATGAGGCGTAAGAAATCCTGATATACTCCCCGCCTTCCGAACTGAATGCCGTTCCCGGAACGACCGCGACTTTTTTTTCCATGAGGAGTTTTCTGGCAAACTCGGGAGAACTCATTCCGGATACACCGATGTTCGTGTACGTATAAAAAGCACCTTGCGGCATGCCGGTCGATAGTCCCATCTCGTTCAGTTTGTGAACGATGAAATTTCGCCGCCGCCTATATTCCTTTTTCATTGCGAGCATCTGTTCTTCCCCGCTTCGCAGGGCTTCGATAGCGGCGAACTGTCCCATGATCGGGGCGCAAAGAATCGTGTATTGATGTATTTTGTTCGCCATTGAAACGATTTCCGGCGGTCCCGCTATGTAGCCGATTCTCCAACCCGTCATGGCAAATCCTTTTGAAAAACCATTCAGATAGATCGTCCGGGATTTCATTCCGGGAAAGGTGATGAGCGGGGTATGATCGAAATCGTAAGTGAGACAATCGTATATTTCATCGGAGATGACGAGAAGATCATAGGCTTCGGCAATACGGACAAACTCGGCGAGTTCGTCTTTTGTATATGAAGCGCCGGTCGGATTACACGGATAATTGATGATGACCGCCCGTATCCCCGATTTGCAGGCGGCTTCAAGATCGTTCGGATCAAGACGGAACCGGTGTTCCTCCCTGCACGGTAATTCGATCACCTCTCCCCCCGCCATAATAACGCACGGTGAATAGGAAACGTATGAAGGCTTGACCACCGCCACCTTGTCGCCCGGATTGAGAAGGGCGCGGAAAACAATATCCATTGCTTCACTTACCCCCACGGTCACAAGCACTTCGTTTTCAGGGTCATATGACACACCGGTGTCTTTGTTGATTTTTTCTGAAATATGTTTTCGTAATTCCAGCATGCCCTTGTTCGAGGTATAGCTGGT
The DNA here is from genome assembly GCA_016930085.1 of Spirochaetales bacterium. Lineage (NCBI taxonomy): Bacteria > Pseudomonadati > Spirochaetota > Spirochaetia > Spirochaetales > Spirochaetales bacterium. Next base: position 33,547 of record JAFGHO010000034.1, on the reverse strand, counting down.
ATATCCGTTTTCCAAACTGAAAATTGCGGATTCGATGATATGCCAGGGAGTCGGGAAATCCGGTTCACCGACTCCCAGCGAGACGACATCGTCCATGGTCAAAACCAGATCGAAAAATTCACGGATGCCGGAAGGCGGCAGGTCCGCGATCGTTTTCGATACCGTATATGCCGGTTGTTTCATTATTATCTCCTCCCGTTAAGCCGATATCGGCGGCCGTTTGTCCGCCTTCACTTCCGTTACCAGAATATCTCCATCGTCCTTGTACCGTTTGAGAAGGAAATGAGTGACGGTTCCACGGATATGTTCCATAGGTGAAAGCTTTTCGGAAACGAAACCTGAAACCGTTCTCAAATCAGGTCCCCTGACCGTGACAAGAAGATCGTAACCGCCTGAAAGGAGAAAACACGAGATCACCTCGGGGAAACGGTAAATCCGTTCCGCGATCGCATCAAACCCTTTATCTTTCTGGGGGGTGACCTTAACTTCGATAAGGGCGGTCACCTCTTCCTTCTCTTCGGCTATAATCTCTCTATTGATGACGGTCTTGTACTTGACGATCACACCCTTTTTCTCATATGCCGATATTTTTTCCCGGACTTCCTTTTCACTCATGTCGAGTTGAACGGCGATCTCCTTTGGATTCATTTTTGCGTTCGTTTCAAGAATTTCAAGAATTTCATCCATATTTTTCTCCTTATTTTCACGGCAGGCATTATCGAAGAATACTCAATAGAATAATCCTCATCACACGCACCCTCGATATGTCCGACATGTTTTTCATTGAGGTCGCAAACACACTTTGAAGCGTGATACCCGGTATCACCATACGTTTTGCCGTTCCTTCAATTGCCGTGGCGCCTCAATTGACAAATTTATAGAAGGATTATAACATGAACAAGGCAAAAATATGAAAATAATGTGGGATGTTACGATTTTTTGCCGAAACGGGATGTCAAATGAGTGGCCGGAGGTTGCTGTGACTGCATTGAATACGCTTATGACGGGTATCGCCGATTTCGCCCGGGATAAAATGCCGAAAGATATTCTCCACGGCTGGCCGCATATTCAGCGCGTTCTCGCCTACGCACGCATGGTCAACGCGGAAATGCATGCCCGCTGGGATATCATAGAATGTTCGGTATTGTTTCATGATGCGGGACACAGCATACGGAGAAAGGACCATAACATGATCAGTGCAGAGATCGCATCGGATTACCTCGATGCGAAGAAAATCGATCGGACAACCATATCCCTCGTGAGGGAATGCATCGTCGCCCATTCACGCCAGTTTTCCGAGACATTGCCGGAGTCCCCGGAGGCAAAAGTGGTCTACGATGCGGACGGTATGGATCTCTTTGGTCCTATCGGTCTTTTGCGGGCACTTCTTTCGTGCGGACTCGAAGGAAAGGGCTTCCCGTGTATCCTGGAAAAATTACAGTGGCGGTCGGGTCAAAAGAATAATTTTTACAGTACGATTGCAGCCGGATTTGCGCATAAAAACTCAGCCGTCATTGAATCATATTACCGCGGGCTTGAGGAACAGCTTCGTCTGTTTGAACACGACGATTGAATCCGGGATCAGCCCGTGTCTGTCTGTAATAAAAAATTCGACCTCCGTCCCCGATCTTTGGACCCCCGAACCCTCATTCGATCAGATATCCCTTGCCGAACACCCGGAAAAGCTGGCCGGAAAGGTGATCTCCATCATAAGATGTTCCTTTTTTCATGCGGATCGGGGTGTTGAGTATAACCAAGTCATCACCGTTTTTTTCACAGAAAATATCGGGCTTGAGGAGGTTCATTTTCGCTTTGACATTGCCTTTGAGGTAATCCCGGTGGATGTATTCGATCGTTCCGTCTTTTTGCACATCGACGACCATGCCGACATGGGTGAGGGGGTCGTTCCGTTTTCCGTCACCGTTTTTATCATAGGTATTGTCCCAGAAGACGATGTCCCCCGTTTGGGGGATGTCCGTTTTATAAAGCAGGTCTTTGGATCTGAGTATCTTGTAGAGCCTGGCAACACCATTGCCGGTGTAACGATCGAAATCGGCGGCAAGATCGATACCCGCGTAGAAATAGATCGCCCGTACCGTTCCCGAACAGTCGGCTTCAAAATGCCTGCCGCCTACGATCATATTGTTTTTCCCCAATACATACTCTGCCCCTTCGAGAAGCTTTGTTTGAAGCTTTGTCTGTACCGATGTTATCACCGGACCGGCTTTACCCATCATTCTATCCGTCCAGGCTGAAGGCGGCTTCATACCCGATCCGACTGCGTTATATATTTCGGAGACGTGAAGACAGGAGCATAAGAACGGTATGGCAATCGATACGACATATATGAGTTTTATTGTTTGCTTCCGACAGTGCCTGAATCTGTTCACATTGGATCCTCTCATAGTATCTATATCGACACTATATCACGGATGAATGACATTTACCGATATGTGCATTTGTCCGTAGCATATTCCGGCAATGAAATCCGGCTTCCTGCCTGATTTTCTATGTTGCGGAAATATAAATACAATACCTGCGATTAATATCATTTTAATTTTTCTATATTAATTGCCGATAGTATATTAACATCTATGGAAAAGGAACGAAGAAAACACGCCAGGCAAAAATCAAGTCTTATTATCGATTATCAGAAAATAACCGATGATGGGGATGTCTTCGGGAAACGGGCCTCCGCGATTAATGTGTCGAAGGAAGGGATCTGTCTCTATACACCTTACCGGGAACCGGATAAGGAAATTCTTCTCCTTCGGTTTCCTTATATCGAAAAAGAGGGTGCCTCGTTTATCGCGGCAAAGGTATTATATTCGATACAGGCGCCTGTGACGGGGTTTTATCATGGTCTCTTTGTATTTCCCGCTTTTCGTAATACGTTCAGTTATTTTCAGAATTTGGACAGGGTTTCGGAGGATTGTTCTCTTGAGTTAATCGACGATGAAAAGCTGTTTCTGGCACAAATAAGCGGAAAAAGCAATGACCTCACTCCCGCTATACTCGGTATCACCCAGTTTTTCAGGGATCTCCACATCAAGGTCAATGGGCGAATATCCTCGGAGGAGGAATTGCAGGCATATCTGGTGGAGGAACTTAAAAAAAGAACCAAACATGATCGATAAATCATCGTACGACAGAATCAATGTTACCCTTCCACCGCATCTTAATGAATGGCTTCTTCAGTTTTCACTTGAAATCAAGAAGGCAGGCGGGTATAAACTTCCAAAAACACTTATCATACGTTCGTTCATTCGGGCGATAAAAGAATCCGGTTTGTCGATAAATCTCAAGAATATCCGCGATGACCGGAAAAAAGGGATCGCGGACAAGGTATCGTCAATCGAAATCGAGAATCTTCTTGTCTCCCGGATTCTCGCGGCCATACGGGAATACGGCACCTCCAAATAGGATCAAGGAAAGACTTTCCCCGACAAGAATACAACAGAGAAAAAAAGACTATTACGATTTGCACAAATCGCCAAATCATGATATAATTCACCGCATGTTATAAAAAAAGGAAGGTTTCTTTCCGATGAAAAGTTATAAACCTCTCAAAGCGATCGCCTACAATACAAGCAGTTATGCGCTTCATCCGGTTCTTCATTGCATAAAGGAAAAGCATCCGGAAATCAGATTGTATGAAACAGATTCAAAAGAAACACTCGTCACTTTTATTCTCAACGACCCCCCCGATTTTCTCATCCTCTACCATAATGAACCGCGCTTCGACGCTATCGCTTTCATCGCCGAACTCCGCAATGAAGATATATCTATTCCCTTCATGCTGGTCGTTCCGGATCACAATGAAGAGATTTTCCGGAAAGCGATTGACCTCGGCTGCTTTGATTGTCTTCAAAAAAATGAAAGCTTTGATACCGTCAACAGGTCCCTCTCACTCTGTAAGCACCGGCTTTTGCGATGGAAACAGAAAGAAACAGAACACGACAATACCTTCCTTATAAAGAAATTCGATGAACTCACCGGGGTTTTTAACAGGAGGGAGTTTATCAAACACCTGTCACACGGGGAGCATAAATCGATTCTCCTTCTCAATATCGATGATTTCGGGCTTATCAACAGTACGTACGGTCTCGAGGTAGGGGATTATATCCTTAAACACACCGCTTCTCTTCTCAAGGGTGTGCGGCCGGATAATGCTTTTCTTTACAGGATTGCGGGCGATGAGTTTGTTATTTTACTGGAAGAACCGCAGGAGCATCAGGATATCATCCTTGCCGATCATATTCTGGGCCTTTTTCAGGAAAAATCCTTTCTCTATAAAAATCTCGAACTCAAACTGAGTTTGACCATCGGTATTGCGCGAGGTAATGACGAGATGATCCTCCGTAATGCCGATATCGCGCTCAGGCGTGCCCGTGAAATCGGAAAGAACAGGTACAGCGAATATTATCATGATGCCGATCTCGAAGAAAAACAGAAGGAGAACCTCGGATGGGCATCGAGAATCAGATGCGCGATCGAACAGAACAGACTCGTCCCCTATTTCCAGCCGATTATAAACAATCAAAACGGCAAGATAGAAAAGTATGAATGCCTGGCGCGTATGATCGACAACAACATGGTTATCCCCCCCGCGCATTTTCTGGAACCGGCGAAAAAGGCGGGTCTTCTTTCGTATCTGACGAAAAACATGATTGTTAAAAGCTTCGATATTTTTCAACATAATAGCTTTGATTTTTCGATCAATATCTCCGACATCGACCTCAAAAACCACTATCTCGTTCAGTTTATCAGCGATAATATCACCGCCTACCGCATCAAACCGTGCCGCCTCATCATCGAACTTTCAGAGAAAATACAGTCGAAGCTGGACAACAAGGATATTCAACAGATAAACGAACTGAAAGATATCGGTATAAAAATCGCGTTCGATGATTTCGGCACCGGGCATTCGAATTTCTCTCGGCTTCTGGATTTTAATCCGGATTTCATAAAAATTGACGGGAGTTTTATCCGTTATCTGGATAAAAACGGTAAAAGTTTCAAGATATCGTACACAATTTCCCAGTTCGGTAAAAGTATCGATACGGAGGTCATCGCAGAATACGTCCACTGTAAAGAGGTGTTCGACAAGGTTAAAGAATTGGGTATTCCCTATTCACAGGGGTATTACTTCGGCAGACCGAGTGAATCGATCCCCCGCTGAATTACCAGAGGATCGGTATTATCGTCATTTTAGTCTTGAGTATATGTGATTCCCAGCAATACAGCATGAGTCTTCCGATCCTGTGGGCCGCGTATTCTTTCAATAGATCCTGTAACTGCTGAAAAAGGACGGGGCTTCCCAGGGTCCATATGAGTGTGTACGGAGAAACGATTCCCCTCACGACTCTCCATGCCCGTGAACCCAAACGATAAAGCCGGTAGTATTTATATGCGTCTTTCGCCCCTTTGAAGCCGGCTTTTACCGCCTCATGAGAGACGAGTGAGGTAAGGGTAATCGCGAAATCCCCGGATATTTTATCGAGAAGAAGCCTTATCCCCGGCGTCGTCAATACCTTGTGGAGAATCAGGACACTCGCCATATAGCCGGTCGCGATCAATTCCTCGAGCCGCAGATATTGAAACGGTTCATTCGTTCCCGGAACATAAACGCCGGCAATTTCCCGGTAAAGCCTGAGGAGTTTGAGTTTATCGTTTTCTCTGTTCCGGTAGAATGGATTCTGCTTTTGATATGCTTTTTTAAATGACGAGGCGATCCGGCGGAGAATCGTCTTCGTTGTGCCGAACGGATTCTCTTTGATTTCCTCAACCGACGCATCCCGCGTAATCCCGAATTCCGTAAGAAGTTCGCGATAAAGACGCGACGCCGCGGGATAACGGCTGCTTTTTTCCCGCCACAAAGACGGCTTGATCATTTCCTCTATCCGGGAATTCAGTTCACCGAGTTTTTTTTTCGGGATGCTTTTGATTCGTTTACTGATATGGGTGTTTTTTTTTCCATAGAGATAGATCGCGTAATAGCCGGCTTTCATGAGGATGAGTGCGTAGAAAAAACGGAAAAAGGATTCGAAAAAAACACTGATGACGATTGAACGGGCGACATACCAGATGAGTGTGGGTATACCGAGGATCGGGATAAGTGCGGCGCGTATCAGTTTACCGATGACGCGCGTGCGCCTCAGACGGTCGATAAAAGGAATCGAAAAAACAAGTTCATAAAATTTCTTCAGATTCCATACGCGGTAGAACCAGATAATCCGTATATTTTTGATGAGTTTGAACCACATCGCGTCGCCGAATTCCCGGTAGAGATCGGAAAACGCGAGAAGGGAGCATTCCATGAGCCGTACGATACTGAATGAAAATGTAAGTTTTTCCCGGTCCGCCTCGGGATTGTATGTATTTTTGATGCTGATTAATATGGCCTTGATGTCCTCCACGAGGAGGGGTTTGAAAATAAAATGCGCCCGAAGGCGTTGAAACGCGAGTTTTTGTATCGCTTCGATTGCTGACCGGTCGTCACTCGTTTCCCAGCCCCTATAGAGTTTTTTCAGGTAGGCCGGAAGAAATTTCCTCCTTACAAAAAAAAGAACGATACGACCGACGATGAACCGCATAATCAGGGGAATGATGAAAAGGGGAAGAACGAATATGAGGAGAATCCGGATAACCGGATTCAGCAATAAGTCCGGCATGATGTAACAACACTTTATCGCATATTCGCGTATATTTCAAGATACCGGTGTGATAATCCGCGGCGCGCTGCGAATAAAGGAAAAGCGGAGAAGCGTATGGCGTCCGGTATCTCCTCTTTTTTCCCGATTCATTACGATTTCAACGGCAACCCTCAGAAACGACGTCGAACGGTTTACATTCACCGGATTTTTCTCTATACTTCGTTGCATGGGAAGCTATATTCTCGCACTCGATCAGGGAACGACAAGTTCCCGTGCCATCGTGTTCGATACCGGAGCGGCGGTTGTTTCAATCGCCCAGATCCCCTTCAAACAGATCTATCCCAAACCGGGCTGGGTCGAACACGATCCCATGGAAATTCTCAGCACTCAGATCGATGCGGCGAGGGGAGCCCTCGAAAAAGCGAAGATAGATCCGTCCTGCGTCGCTGCAATCGGGATTACCAACCAGCGTGAAACGACAATTGTCTGGGATAAAAGAAGCGGCAGGCCCGTTTATAACGCGATCGTCTGGCAATGCCGGAGAACAACGGATATATGCAGAACGTTTATTGAATCGGGTCAGGAACCGGTCGTCAGGGAAAAAACCGGGCTTCTCATCGATCCTTATTTTTCGGGGACGAAGCTTCTCTGGCTTCTCGGGAATATAGACGGTCTCCAAAAAAAAGCGGAAAAGGGGGAACTCCTTTTCGGGACCGTGGATTCATGGCTGGTTTTCAATTTAACGGGTAAACATCTGACCGACCCTTCCAACGCGAGCAGAACACTTCTTTTCAATATAAAGGAAGGGAACTGGGATAAAGAACTCTGTCGCGAATGGAACATACCGGGACAAATGCTGCCTGAGGTCATGAGGTCTTCGGGTGTTTTCGGTATGACGAAAAAGGAGATATTCGGAAAAGAGATCCCGATCTCCGGAATAGCGGGCGACCAGCAGGCGGCACTGTTCGGGCAAGGGTGCTTTCGACCCGGGAACGCGAAAAACACCTACGGAACAGGCTGCTTCTGTCTGATGCCGACCGGCCGCACGCCGGTTGAGTCAAAGAACAAACTGCTGACCACCGTCGCCTGGGACAGGGGAGAAGGACTCGAGTATGCACTCGAGGGTTCGATATTTATCGCGGGCGCCGTCGTCCAATGGCTCAGGGACAATATGGGGTTTTTCGGGAATGCCGCCGAGACGGAAGCACTCGCTTCGGGAATCCCCGATACCGGCGGTGTTTACTTTGTCCCCGCGTTTGTCGGTATGGGTACTCCGTACTGGGATCCGGATGTGCGGGGAACCATCGTCGGCCTCACTCGCGGAACCGAACGGGCGCACATCGTCCGGGCCGCACTCGAAAGCATCGCCTTTCAATCAAAGGAACTTTTCGATGCCATGGAAAGGGATACCGGAACATCGCTTTCAGTTTTACGGGTCGACGGCGGGGCGGCAAAAAACGATTTTCTCATGCAATTCCAGGCCGATATTACAGGCATTCCGGTGGAACGCCCCAAAATAACCGAGACGACCGCCCTCGGCGCTGCCTTTCTGGCGGGTTTAGCGGTCGGGTACTGGCGTACGGTCGGGGAGATCGCTTCAACATGGCAATGCGAAAAACGCTTTTCCCCCCTCATGGATGATTCGGAAAGATCATTTCAGATGAAATCATGGAAAAAAGCCGTTGAAGCGGCGCGATGCTTTGTGCCGTGAGTGCGGCCGAGCTTTTCCCGGTTTTTCGGCAATGCCGGCTTCTCAAAAACCCTCCCCATCCTTCGTTCATTGGTTGATGAAGAGGAGTACCTTTCCGCTGCCGAAAACCGTTCCGTAATGTCATAAACACACGCTTTCTCGAGATCGACTCCCGGCCTTTACCGCCTGTGCAGAAGGGGCGTGCGGGTAGAAAGAAAAAAACGGTACTAACACAATCCTCATATTTTGTTAACCCAATATTCATATAACAGAGATATTTTACTTATAACCATAACAGTATGAAAGCATTGTTATCTGGTACCATGTATACTTTTTCAGGAGGTATAAAATGAAAAAATCGGTTGCATTATGTATCGTACTCGTATCGGTGGGTTCCCTTATATGGGCCATGGGGGGGGGAGAAAAAAATTATAATTTCGGCGGTTCGACGACCGTTCTTCCCATCTTCGAATCCGCCATCGAAGAGTTTCAGAAATCCCACAGCGGGATAACGATCAGTTACGAAGGCCAGGGTTCTTCTGTCGGGATATCCGGCGTTCTTGAAGGAATCTATTCACTCGGGGGATCGTCGAGAGAACTGAAAGATGAGGAAAAAAACAAAGGGGCTGTGGGAACAGCGATCGCCCTCGACGGCATCGCAGTCGTCGTCAATTCAGATGTACCCATGGATAATTTTTCCCTCAAAACGATCGCCGAAATTTTTTCAGGTAAAATTACGAACTGGTCCGAATGCGGTGGACCGAATGCCGGCATCGTAGTCATCAACAGGGATGAAGCCTCGGGAACGCGCGCCACCTTTAAGGAACTTGTTCTTGAAAAGGTACTCGGAAAAGAAAACGCGAATTTTCTTACCGCCGCGATCGTTACGGAATCAAATGGTGATTTGGTGCAAAAGACGGGAACGACACCCTGTGCAATCGGCTATTGCGGTTTCGGTTATATCGACGCGGCCAGAAACGCGGGCGCAAAGGTCGTTTTGGTCGAAGGAGTCGACGCGACCGTCAACAACGTCCTCAGCGGCACGTACATGATTTCTCGAAAGCTTTATGCGGTTTCGAAGGGAATGCCCAAAGCCGGGACGATCGAAAAGGTTTTCCTGGATTTTCTTCTGTCACCCGAAGGCCAGGCGATCGTCAAGGATGAAAAGTTCATCCCCCTGCCGTGACGGCCGGTTCAATGACATGAGAATACGATCTCCAAATGGATGCCGCTTTTTTGGAGGTGTTTGTTTATCGCAGAAAAGCCGTCCCGGCCGGGGGCGGCTTTATTTAGTGTATCTCGATAGTTCCGGAAGAATAAAAATCACCTCCCAGGACGACTTCGTTTCCCCTTTCCCCTTCATGATAAAGAAGTGCCCGTGAAACCGGCTGGAGAATTTTCTTTTCGATAAGGCGTTCGACGCCGCGCGCCCCTGTCCGGTTCTTTTTCAGAAATCCGATGAGAAAATCACTCGCCGCGTTGTCGTCGTAGACGAGAGTGATCCCCTGTTTTTTCATCCGGTTTGCCGCCTCTTCCATGCGAATCAGAATAATACGCTTCATATCCCCGTCACTCAGGGGATTGAAGAGAATGTGCTCGTCCAGCCGCGCGAGCATTTCCATGGGAAAATGATCCGAAAGAATTTCGGTGATCTCGGGATGTGAAGCGGACCGGGCAAATCCGATATTTTCACGCTGGAGATCCTCCGTTTTCAGCGCGTTGGTGGTAAGCACGATCATGCACTGCCGGCAATCGAGTCGTTCCCCCTTGCTGCTTGTGATTCTCCCGGTGTCCAGCAGGCCGAGGATCAGTTTGTGAAGTTCCGGATGCGCTTTGGAGATTTCATCGAACAGAATCACTCCGCTTCCCGTCATGTGAACCCATTCGGCAAACATCCCCTCCTTTTCGCTTCCCACGTATCCCTGCGGGCTCCCGATGAGGTTGTTTATCCCGCCGGTCTGGCTGTATTCGGCGCAATCGATAACGAGAAGCGAATGGCGCCCGTTAAAAAACACATCCGCGATACTTTTCGCCAGTTCCGTCTTGCCGACTCCCGTCCGGCCGGCAAAAAGAAACGAACCGAGATTTTTTTCTTCCGGACCCAGATCGAACCGCCGGTGAACGAAGGTGGCCACAACCCGTTCGATCGCCTCGTCCTGTCCGACAATGCGGCGTCTCAATTCCGCACCGAGATTCCTGAGTTCATGTCTCAAGTCGGCGGAAGGAGAAGTGATCGGTCTGGCGGTCTGGCGTGAAAGGGTGTGAAGAAGATCGTCCACGGTCACCCGGTCCTTTCCGTTCCGTACGACATTGACGCACGCCGAATCAAGAAGATCGACGCTTTTATCGGGCTGGAACCTGCCTGGGAGATGACGGTCGGTAAGCCGTATTGCTTCATGAACGATGTCATCCGGGATATCAACACCATGGTAGCGGCTCAACTCGTATGCCTGACTTCCGACCATCTCGGCCGTCAGACCGGAATCGGGTTCGGCAAGCCGGATTTCCTGAAAACGCCGCGCCAGGGCCGTATCCTGTGTAATGGTGCGGTGGAATTCTTGCACCGTGGTGGCGCCGATAAGGCGGAGTGCCCCCCTGCCGAGAAACGGTTTCAGAATGTTGGCCGCGTCGGTAGTAACACCTTCGGCCCTTCCCGCCCCCCAGATGAGATGCATTTCATCAATGAAAAGAATGGAGGGCTTCCGCTTTTGCACCTCTTCGATAATCCGTGTCATACGCTCTTCGAAATCACCCCGGTATTTCGTTCCTGCAACGAGTCTTCCCATACTCACTTCAAAGAGCCCCGTTCCTTTGAGGGGGAGGGGGAGATTGTCCGTATTCACCAGATATCGCGCAAAAAGCTCGACCAGTGCCGTTTTCCCGACACCGGCCGGCCCCGTCAATGCCGGATTCGCCTTTTGTTTTCGAAGCAGTACCTCTAAAAGACGGTCGATCTCGACCGGCCGGTCGCAAAGCGCGTCGAATTCCCCCTGGCGAGCAAGCAGTGTAAGATCCCGTCCGTATTGAAGCAGTGTACCGGAATGATCCTTCAAAGCGATGCCGTGCGCGGTGAGAATGCCGGATTTTGCAGCGAGGGCCGCTTCGATATTCCTTTTGAAGATCGATATATCGAGGCCCGCCTTTACCAAAACGGCATGCAGCCTGTTTTCCGGTTTCTCTGCGAGCATGTGGAGAAGATTGACACCGTAAACCGGTCCATCCGTTGCAGCCAGGATACATGAAGTGAGTAGGTTATCGTTTTCCGGTTGAGGGGTATCGAGGAAAGGCATGAGGGTAACGATAAACTCATCGAGCGAGAGTCCCGAGTTCTCAAGAAGGTTATCCAGTTCGTCCCTCTTTTTTCCGGTTGCCCAGACAATGAGAAGAAGCATCATATCGGGAGGCTTCTCCGGGTACATTTCTTGGCACATCTTTTTCAGATCGTAAAGTGTCGTCATGTTCGTTCGTTTATCCCCCCTTGAAATCAAGGCGTTTGCTTTCGGCTTCGACACAATAATGGATATCCGATCTTTCCTGCGCGAGTATCCTTGTATTGATGCGTTTCAGGATCGCCTCCTTGTTGTTGTATATTCGCATATAGGAGTCCCTCTCAGGATGGTTTGCCGGAATAATCGATGGATTGTTTCCGTCTTCTTCGCATTCCATCACCCCGATAATATCCCTCCTGTCTGTCCAGAAACGGCCGAAAGGAGCACATTTATCCGGAGGACTCGTCCAGAGAAATCCTTCATTAATATTATGATACGATGCGCGGAGTTCTCCCGTATCGAGCGTCCAGAATTTAACGGTACCGTCATAACTCGATGAGATGATCATATTCCTCTCATCCAAAACCGCCAGTCCGCTTATTCCGCCATCATGTTCCAGGCGAAACCAAAGGCGCCCCCCGTCGTCCCTGTGTCGCATTTCAATCATTCCGCAGGCCGTTCCGCTGATTATTTTTGTTCCGTCCATTGTCAGGCTTAATGCGGTAATTTCATCTTCGGTATCGATCGTCCTGCGGCACACACCGCTCGAAATATCCCATTCCCGGATTGTACGGTCTTTTGATCCGGAAAAGATGGAAAACTCATCCCAGCTCAGAAGGAGGGTGTTGATATCTCCATCATGGCCATACAATGTATTTAAACAGATACCCTGCCGAACATCCCATTGCCTTATCGTTCCGTCCCTCCCGGCGGTATACAATCTGGTTTCATCCCTGCTGAGTTTAATGTCAAAGACGGCGCTTCTATGTCCCCTGTAGGTGACGACACATTCGATGAGGTTGATATCCCACTGCCTGGCAAGATGATCCGAACACGCGGTAAAAAGCCTGTCTCCCCTGGCATTGAGGATGACGGCATTGACGCATTTACCGTGTTCGAACCAGCGAAGCTGCCTGCCGGTCCGCGCATCGAGCAGGTTGGTGAGTACGCACCGTCCCCCCGCGACCAGCCGTTCGCCTGAGGTACTCAGGAATACCGCGTGCGTCGCCGACATGCAGTAACGGTAGGTCATGGTTACCGCGGCCTTTTCAATGTTGATTTTTTTTGCACCGAACTCCCAGCTTCCGATAACGAGTTCACGGGTGTATGGATTGACATGCATGGCACAAATACTGTTTGAAAAACCGGTGTATTCTTGCACACGTATCCCCGAATCCAATTCCCAGCGCTTGAGTGAGTATTTGCCCCCTGTTACGAGAAATGTTCCGGTTCTGTCGAATCGCGCCGCGTACAGTTGGTAATCATTTCCCTTGTATTGCTTTATCACCTTTCCTGTTGTTTTATCCCAGATACGTATCATCTTGTCATTCCCGCCCGCAATGATCATGGTCGCTTCCCCGTCAATATCGACGGAGTAGATTGTGTGTGTGGAACCAGAATATTCCCTGACAAGACTTTCCGTTTCGATATCAAAAAGTCTGACCAGAAGATCACAGCCGCCCGTCAGGAGATAACGCCCGTCGCGGCTGAACCGGACGGTCTCGACCCAGTCGGTGTGATTTCTTAAGGTCGCGATACAGGCGCCTGTTTCGATATTCCATACACGTGCGGTATTGTCCGCACTCCCCGATGCGAGGTACTTCCCGTCATCGCTTATATCGATGGCGAAAACGGTGTTTTCATGGCCCCAGAATTGCCGGACCATCTCGCCGGTTTTAATATCGAACATCACAATATTGTCATAGAGTTCCCTGCAACAGATGATGATATGGTTGTTGTCCGCAGTGAAACAGACCCCATGAATGTTATCGACGCTTGTTCTGATCACTCGAATACACCTGCCGCTTTTCAGACTCCAGACCATTATATACCCGTTGTCACTCCCCGCACAAAGATACCGGTCGTCCCGGCTGATGAAAACGGAGAGGATACCGCTTCCTTTTGTTTTATTGTGGGTCAATGTAAAGATACGGCGGCCGTTTGAGAGGTTCCACAGATTGATCACCCCGTCCCATCCCCCCGTAGCGAGAAGCGTATTCCTTTTATTGCAATAAATCGTTGCGACATTCTTGATATGCCCCTTGAAATCCCGGATGACGTTCCCCGTTGCGATATGAAGAAGGGACACGCGGTGTTCCGAACAAAAAAGGCAATACCCGCCGTCATTTAAAAACCGTACTCCGTTGACCCCCCATGTCGGTCCGCCATAGGTAAACGAGGTGGTCCCTTCACCGATATCCCATATTTTTACAACCCCGTCAAGATCGCCGCTTAAAAGCCTTTTCCCATCGGGATGAAGGCACAAGGACATTACCCAGTTTTTATGGCCCCTCAATTTTTTCCTGCATGTTCGACTCGCACAATCCCAAATCCTGATTATTCGATCCCGTCCGCCGGAGAATAACAATGAGTTATCCGATGAAAGACAAAGCGTGAATACCTCCCCTTGATGTCCCTTTATTTCACAGAGACATTCGCCGTTTGAGGTATCCCATTGCAGGATGAGGGAATCTTCGCCCCCGGAAAATATATAGTTACCGCAGCCTGATGATATAATTGTCCGTACGGCCTTCTTATGGCCGAGAAATACGCCGGCACATTCACCATCGGCGACCAACCACTTTCTAATCGAATTATCCTCGCTTCCCGAAAAAAGATAGTTCCCGTCGGGACTGAAAAGGATCGACCGTATTCGGGCTGTATGCCCTTTCAAAATCTTGATACATTTCCCCGTTTCAAGCATCCATAGGCGAATTGTCGTATCCCAACTCCCTGTCGCCAATATTGTGTTATCGGGATGAATTGCGACCGCTCGTACGGTATCGGTATGGCCCCGGTACACCATTAATGAGGTGCCCGTTTTTGTGTCCCAAAGCCGGGCGGTACAATCATCACTTCCGGACACTATTCTTTCGTTGTCGTATGTGAATGCGATATCCCGTATCCAGTCGGAATGTCCCCCCACCCGGTGCATGGTGTTTCTCGCCTTGATATTGCATAACGAAAAGATTTGTTGCTGTTCATCGAGAAGGCTGATTCGTGTTTCCCGTGATAGGGCGAGGTCCTTCCCGTTATCCTTTTTATTATTCGGGGTATTCATTCCTTTTTCCCTGCGGCGCGTTCCTGCGCTTTTAAAAAAACCGGCCACGGCGGATTAAACGAATGCGGGGCCATAAAAGAATCAATTTTTCTCAAACAACAGCCGGTATGTCGATTCGAGTTCCTCGGCTTCGCTTTTCAACTCGACCGCACGTTTATGCATCTCCACTTTCACCTGTTCGTGTCGCGCCGGGCATGAGAGTGCCGCTTTTTTCTCCAGAATGTCCTTATTGTTTTGAAAAGCCATGATTTCATCGCGTGTATATTGAATATCCTTTTCAAGCTGTTTGATCTCGTTTTCAAGCCACGCGATACGTTCTTCGATGGTGTCTCCGGCAATGATATAGTTCACGTTAACGCGGAGACCGGAATGCGAGAGAATTTTATCCGCCTTGTCGCGCAGCGAAAGGAGTTTTTCGAGTGAATGCATATAATGACCGACCGTGCCTTCAGGATAGCGCAGTTCGTGCTGTCTGATTTCCATTACCCTGTCCCAGAGTTTCATCAGGTGATTACGCTGTTTTTCCGTCAGCGTTTGAAACTGCGGGTGATGCATCAGTCTGTGTGGATGAAGGATAAAATAAATCTGGCGAAGTACCGTTTTTACCTTTTTTTTGTATTCATTGAGTGTCTGGTCATTGATGGGTTTACCCGGTTTGACTTCATGAACAAAACACGCCATTTTCGCGTTGAATTTGAGTTTCTCCATTTCCGCTTCCTCTTCGTCTCCGAGTTTTTTCACCTTCTCATCGATATCGTGTATGGACCACCCGGGGTGGGTTTCCTTGAGCAGAAGACGGCGTTTGAGGGAAAGAACCCGTATGATCTGCTCTTTCAGTGAGATATAACACTCCCCGAACACATGCAGAAACTCCCGGACAATATAGGCATTTTTAAGGCGTGCGGATTCCAGCAGCATAAGCAGTTCGGAAAGTTCCTCCTGCAGTTCAACCCAGACACACCGCGCAAGCCAGTACTCCTGTTTGAGTTTCTCCGGCGCCTGCTTCAGGAGTTCGTATTCGTCTTTTTTTTTCCTGATAAAATCTTCAACTTCTTTCGAATTGATGGAAAAAAAATAGATTTTTGTAAGGAGCATTTCCTGAAGGAGGTGATGCAGTGATTTTTCATCAAAATCGCCGAACTGACACTTTTCACTCTCTTCAAGTGTAGCGGAATTTCGGATAAGTTCCAGGGAAGCCTCGCGGATGAGGGGGTATAAACCGCTTACGTCCGGCTTGAAGCGTATACCCTGGTGTTCCTTTTCGCCGTCTGTATCCTCACGGCTTAACGGCCTGTTCCCGTTTCCCGACTTGGTTTTCTCATGTGAGGTTTCCCACATACCCTTGAGGACCAGGATACATGTGCGATAAATATCAAGGGGAATCGATAGTGCATTTGAAATAATATATGCGGGAAGTAATGGAGATGCCTGTTCGTCACGGGCGGGAATATGCGGGCTTTCCATTGGAAAGCTGATTTTCTCTGGAAAACCACTTTCCCCGGTATTCCCTTTCCCTGTTTTATATTTTCCGTGTTGTTTATATAGCAGATTCAGTTCGTCTTTCAGTGGAACATACTCTTCGATATTAATCATTTTCAAGCCTGAATGTATGTATCGTGTCGTAAAAGAATACCGTTTTATCAGCGGGTTATGGACCGATTACCGAATTACCCCACTTTCCGGAAGCACATCGTACAGCACATTATTGCACAGAACAGCCTGTTTGTCAACAAGCATGTATCCTCCCGCCCTTCATGGTCACGATACAGGTCCGGGTCACGGTATACGGTTTTCGGCAGAAATCGAATAACCCTGCGGGCCGAACAGGGTAACTGTTATTGGGGCTATTTCTTTGGATGCGGCATTTTCACCCGATATCGATTTCCTCATTCATCATGATATGGAGCATTGTCTCGTCACACTGTTCGAGTTTCGGACATTCAAGGCATTCCCCCCAGATTTTTCGCGGGTACCTGTCCTTGTCTGCCGGGCTGAAACCGATCTTTTTAAAAAATCCGGGCTTATAGGTGAGGGTAATGACCTCCGGGACTTGCATCCGGCGGGCGTTCGAAAGCAGTTCTTTCACGATACGTTTACCCACCCCTTTCCCCTGGTATTCCTCTTCAATGGCTAACGCCACGACTTCGCCGAGATCGGTCCAAAGCAGGATGAAAGCACCGCATCCGATCACCTTTCCCGTCTCCTCGTCCTCGGCAACAAGAAAATTCTGGAGCATCGTGATGATTTTGTATTTGCTTCGATGAAGCATCAATCCCTTGCCCGCCATTCTGCTTGTCAAATTAAAAATGGTCTCGACATCCCCGACCGTCGGTTTTCTTATATTAATCATGGCTCTCCCTTTTCGTTTCCGTTCCTTTATTTCATTCTATTTATCGTGAAATGTCGCCATTTCCCTGATCGACGAGGCCTGGCCGGTATCGCTTTTTTCTCCGCGCCTGACAATGGAAGAGACGCCGGTCGATAGGCCGTAAAGATTGATAAACCCGGAAGCATCCTTATGATCGTATGCACTCTCCCCGAATGAAGCGAGGTCCTTCATATAAAGGGAATAGGGCGATGTTCTCGAACCGATGATGATATTGCCTTTGTAGAGGACACAGGAAACGGAGCCGGTCACATATTCCGAAATCTTTTCCATGAATGCATCAAGCGATTCGCGAATCTGCGAAAACCACTTACCCTGATATACGATTCGGGCATACCGGATCGCGATCGACTCTTTCATGGCGAGACATTCGTCATCGAGCGTCATCATTTCCAGTTCCTTGAGTGCGGCATACAGAATGGTTCCCCCGGGTGTTTCGTACACACCTCGGCTTTTCATGCCGACGACCCTGGTTTCCACGATATCCGCCCGTCCGATACCGTTTTCTCTCCCGAGTCTGTTGAGTTCGGAAAGGAGGTCGAGCGGAGAATATTTTTTTCCGTTCAGCCCTTCCGGTATACCCTTTTTAAAATCGATGGTTATCTCCGTCTCCCTGTCCGGTGCATCGGCCGGCGATACGGTAAGTTTGAAAAGGTCCTCACGGGGTCTGTTCGCCGTGTCTTCAAGATCACCACCCTCATGACTCATATGCCAGATATTGCAGTCGCGGGAGTAGATGTTCTTTTCTGAAATGGAACCAAGGGGTATATTGTGATTCCGGGCGTATGCAATCGCCTGTTCCCTCGAATGAATGTCCCAAAGCCTCCATGGGGCTATGACCTTGAGGTGCGGTGCAAGCGCCTTGTAGGTCAACTCGAATCGTACCTGATCATTTCCTTTCCCCGTGCATCCATGGGCGACCGCATCCGCCTTTTCCTTCAATGCGATATCCACCTGGCATTTCGCCTGAAGCGGACGGGCGATTGACGTCCCGAGCATGTATTTCCCTTCATAGAGTGCCCGAGCCCGGAGCAGCGGGAAGATGTAATCGCGGACAAACTCCTTTTTTACATCCACAAGATATAGTTTTGATGCACCCGACGCGCGTGCCTTTTGTTCGAGTCCGCTCAGGTCTTCATCCTGGCCAACGTTCGTGCATACGGCAACGACTTCCGCATTTCCGTAATGTTCTTTCAGCCAGGGGATAATAATCGATGTATCGAGTCCGCCGGAATAAGCGAGCACGATCTTTTTGATTTTATTCTCGTTCATATCGTTCTCCTTAGATTATTGTTTCGTACGGATATATTCCGATAATACCTCTTCCAGAATCGAGCATCCTTTTAAAAGCTCGTTTTCCGATATTACCAGAGGAGGTGCGATCCGGAGTACATTTTTCCCCGATCTCAGAATGAGGAGTCCTTTTTTCAGCGCCATTCTGATAATTGTCCCGATTTCTTCAACCGAACAATCGGCCTCGACACCCTGAAGCAGTCCTTTACCCTTCACTTCTCCGAGGAAATCGAATTTCCCGGATAACTCGAGCAGGCGCTTCTTCAAGAGTGCGCCCTTTTGTTCCACCGCCCGGATGAACGCGGGATCGGTAAGAATATCCAGCACCTTGTTTGCGATCGCCGTGGTTACCGGTCCGCCGCCGAAGGTAGTGCCGTGTTCACCGACTGCGAGCAGGTCGTTGATCTTCTCCGGTATGAGTGTTGCGGACATGGGAAGACCGCCGGCAAGGGGTTTCGCGAGCGTTATGATGTCCGGTTCAAGCCCGACCGCCTCACCCGCGTATAATGTACCGGTTCTCGAAAGGCCTGTCTGGATTTCGTCGGCGATCAGGATAATATCGAGTGTTTTGCAGCGTTCGTTGAGTTTCGCGGCGAACTCACCGCTCATCATGGCAAGGCCGCCCTCGCCCTGTATGACTTCGACGATTACCGCGGCGAAACGTTCGTCGAGTACCTTTTCCAGACCCTTGCAATCGTTATAATCGATACTCTCGACTCCCGGAACAAGCGGGACAAAGGGATCCTGGTATTTGGGAGTCGGTGTGCAGGAGAGGGCTCCCATGGTTCTCCCGTGGAAGGCATTATGAAAGCAGAGAATCTTGTGGTGGCCCGGACCCTTTGTGCGTAATGCATAAAGCCGGCCGTATTTGATCGCTGATTCGTTCGCCTCCGAACCGCTATTGCCGAAGTGGACCGCTGCAAAATGACCGGTTGCAATCAGCTTTTCGGCACAAGCGATCTGCGGCGGAGTCGCATAGAGATTGGAAATATGGATGAGTTTTTTCATTTGTTCGCATGCGATATCGGCAAGATCTTCACGCCCGTAGCCGAGCGCATTCACCGCAAGCCCCGCGCCGAAATCGAGGTACCTGTTTCCCGCGTTATCCTCGAGATAAATCCCATGCCCTTTCTGCACCAGAAGAAACTCCGATGCGAAGTTTTTCGGGAGGGGCGGATTTTTTATAAAGGCATTCTTTTCAATCATGGTCGTGTCTCCTTTTTTATGTTACATTACTATCTGCGTTCCCGTTTTACCATTGATCAGGTCTTTCAGGGAACCGCTTCCGTTACATTCGCCGATAATAATTTTTCCCACGCCGCGTGTAAGGGAATCGAGGGCAGCGTTTACTTTGGGAATCATACCGCCCGTGATCGTTCCGTCCGCAACGGAGGCCCTGATTTCCTCCGAGGTGAGTAAAGCCGATACTTTTCCGGAACGGAGGACGCCGGGAATATCGGATAAAAAGACGATGACGTCGGTTTTGAGTACCGTGGAAAGCTTGAATGCGACTTCGTCCGCGTTGATGTTCAAGGGCGCAGCCTCATTATCCATGGAAGTGGATGCGATGACGGGGAGGTAATTTTCTTCCAGCAGTACCCTGACAAGCCGCGGGTTGACGGCGGTTATTTTTCCCGTATGGGTGGGATTCTCCTCACTCCCGATGCTCCTGCCGAGAAAAAGCCTTCCGTCCGAACCGCTTAAACCGACCGCATCGAATCCGCTTTTCTGGAAAAGCCTGACAAGCCGTTTATTCACCTTTCCGCACAGCACCTTGTCGACAAACGCCATTTCCTCGACCGAAGTAATACGGATACCGTCTCTGAATACCGGCTCCATTCCAAACCGCCGGGTGAGTTCAGAGACTTCTTCACCTCCTCCATGGACGATAATAAACATATTGCTGCCTTCAAGTTCCTTCATGTCCTGTGCCAGTTCAAGGATGAGACGCACGTTTTTTGCGAGGGCGCCCCCGATTTTAATCGTTACGACGTGGGTACTCATTGATACCTCCTTTATTCAGATTTCATTATGGACGGAAAGACCCGATATCTCTTCGAATCCGAATCGTATATTCATATTCTGAACCGCCTGCCCGGAAGCGCCTTTGATGAGGTTGTCGATTGCCGAGAAAATCAGCAGCACATTCCCTTCACGCTGCCAGCTTATATCGCACCTGTTTGAACCCCAGACATCGCGTGATTGGGGGATATCCGGCCTGATGTTGATAAACGGTGCGTTCGCATAATAGCGGCTGTATACGCCGCCGATATCCTCATCTGAAACCTCTCCGATGCATGGAATTGCGGTCGTGATTACCATGCCACGTTTTAACGGAGCGAGGTGTGGGGTGAAGAGGACCTCCGTCCCCGGCATTGCCGTATCCGCTTCCTGCTGGATCTCCGATGTATGTCTATGGCTTTTCCCCGGAGAATATGCACCGGTATTTTCACTTCTTTCGCAAAAGAGGAGATTTTCCTTTACCTTTTTTCCGGCGCCTGAAATGCCCGAAATTGCGGTGACAAGACACAGACCGCCCGCTATCCCCTCTTTAAGCAGGGGAAGCAGCGGAAGCAGGGTTGCCGTAGGGTAACATCCGGGATTCGCGATAATATCGGCCTTTACCACGTCTTCCCTGTACCATTCCGAAAGGCCATAGACGGCATCGTGAAGCAGGTGTGGTTTTGGCGGCGGCGAGCCGTATGATTTTTCGAATACGGACGGATTTTTTATCCTGAAATCGGCGGAAAGATCGATAACGACAGATTTTGCGAAAAAGGGTGAAAGAAGTTCGGCGGATTTCAGGTGCGGAAGTGCGCCGAAAACAACATCGGGACTCATTGCTGCCGCCTTTTCTATGGAAACGCATAGTCCTCCGGTAAGGGAGGTCTTCTCCACGATGTCTTCACCGATACCGGGATCGATACTCCGGACGTGCTTTCCTTCGCGAGAGGAGGAGACCGGAATAATGTTATGTATGTGTGGATGTCCCGTTAAAAGCCTCAAAAGAATAAGTCCGGTGTATCCGGATGTTCCGCAGACTGCCGCTTTCATATCTGTTCCTCCTTTAAACCGGGTATTTTCGATTCCAGTGCAGAGATCATGGCTTCCCGTTCTATGCCGTCTTTCGGTATCAATAAAACCGTATCATCGCCTGCCAGGGTACCGAGAATTTCATCGATCGCGAATTTATCCACGGCGGCGGCGACGCTTTGCGCGTGTCCGGGAAGTGTTTTTATAAGAGCCAGGTTCCCCGAAAAGGCGATTGATAGGAATCCCCTTAAAAAATCCTGTTGCAATGAGTTGTTCGTGTCCTTACCTGTATCCGTTTCGAGAAAAGTATAGTAATATCCGCCTGATCTGTCCGAGACCTTTACGACCCGCAGTTGTCTGAGATCGCGGGAGAGTGTTGCCTGTGTAATATCAAATCCCTCTTCTTCAAGGTGCTTGAGGAGTGCATCCTGGCTGTCGATGATATGGGTACTGATAATCCTTCTGATAGCCCGATATCTTGTTTTTTTGTCTTCCATATTACAATCCTTGAATATATATACACAAATATTGTATAAATATACATTATGTATATGATACTGTCAAGCGAAAGGATGTAAAAACAATTGAAAATTTGACAAAAAGGGATTACTTTTTAAAAAATAGCTATTTGTTTCTGAGAATTTTATACGAAATACCGATAATAATGGTATATATAACCATCTTCTTGTGCGGGTGCGGTTGAGTTTTTTTTACACATATACTTCAGTATGATGAAGATCAACCGGAATCATACGGGAAGGCGGTTGTATGGATAAAGCGATCTAAAAGGTATTGATAAATTTGCAGACAATTAATAAATTTGTTTGTAAGCGAAAGGGAAGCAGATGCTTGGAAGTTATTCTATAAGTGGATTATCAATAGTAACGCCGGAGAAGCTGTTCGAGGATTCCAGTATTAAAGTGGAAAAGGGTAATATAACCGGGATCGGAAGCAAGGCGGACTATGATATTGATGTGAAGGGCAGATATTATTGTTATCCTGCCATCATCAATGTTCACGATCACATGAGAGGTAATTATCTGCCAAAGGTCGGGCCGAAAGAGGGTACGTACTATCTCAACTGGCATTTCTGGGACGAAGATTTAAAATCGGCCCCCGTCTATCATGAACGGGAGAAAAATCCTGTTGAGGATCTTTACCTTCTGAGTGCCTACAAGAACCTCTTTTCCGGCGTTGTGACCGTCAACGACCACTTTCCCCATAATATCAACGGCAAGTATATCCCCGCTCTACCGATAAAGGTGAATCAGAACTATACCCTTGCCCACGCTGTGGAGTCATTCGCGCTTGATTGGGGTGACGGTATTGAAGTTGAACACAGGCGGGCGATTGAGAAAAATTTTCCTTTTATCATCCATTGTGCGGAAGGTTTTGATGCGGAAACGCAATCCGCCGTTCAAACCCTTAAAAAACTCGATTGTTTTGACGACCACAATGTACTTATCCATTGTATAGGGTTTTCAGATGAGGATATCAAAAGTACACAGAAAGCGGGGGCAACGATCGTCTGGTGTCCGGGTTCGAATATGTTTATGTTCAATGTCACCTGTAAAATAAGAAAGATACTTGATGCACATATCAATGTGGCAATCGGGACGGACGCGACCCATTCGGGTTCGCCCAACATTCTTGAAGAGATTCGTTTTGCCGCCCAGACATATAAAAAAATGTATGATGAAGAGCTTGACGAAAAAATACTTTTCGATATGACGACGATCAATCCCGCTATCGCGTTCAGAATGCAGCACCAGATAGGAAGCATCGAGGAGGGAAAACTGGCAGACTTGCTTCTTGTCAAACCGCGCCATGATGATCCTTACAAGGCATTTGTGGATATACGGATGGAAGATATCGAACTTCTCACCCTCGACGGGAAACCCGTTTATGGTTCGGCGGAATTCGAGGATTTGTTCAAACAATATGAAGTGGATTACACCCAGATAAAAGTAAAGAAAAGAAATAAGGTCGTTGTGGGGGATCCCGCAGGATTGATGGCGAGGATCAGAAATGCGGTCGGATTCAAAAAAAGCTTTGATTTTATTCCGATAGACGATTAGGATTATTATAAAAGAGGATTATAACAAGGAGATTAAAAACGAGTGTCACCCAAGGCGATCGCCTATAAATCCAATTCAATAATATACTTTAAAGGTGATATTGCCGACAGGGTATTTATCCTGAATGAGGGTAAAATAAGTCTCAATTTCATCAATATTGAAACAGGCCAGGAAATTCATGAGCTCATAAAAACAGGTGAATTTTTCGGCGTGAAATCCGCTCTTGGCAGATACCCCCGCGAGGAAACGGCACTTGTTCTCAATGATTCGAGGGTCATTTCGTTTACCGTGCCGGAGTTCGAACAATTCGCTGCGAAAAATACCCGCATTATTATTACCATGCTCAAGGTTTTTTCAAATCAGTTGAGGCGAATACATAAACAGGTACAAAATCTCATTTATGCGGGGGATCAGATAAATCCGGAAACGGGTTTATATCGCATCGGTCTATATTATCTCAAGATAAAAAAATATAGTCAGGCAATCTACGCACTGGGTCGTTATCTGGTCTATTACCCTTCGGGAAAATACGCCGAGGAAGCGACAAGCAATATCTATCTCGCGGAAGACTACCTCCAGAAGTACGGTCAGGGTGAGGGGCCGGTTATCAATGTCGACAGTTCAATACCGGAAGTGGATAAACCGGCGAAAGAAAAAGAGCTTTCAGGGGTGGGCAAGGATTATTACCGCGGTGTGAGTCTGACGAGTGAAGGTAAATACTCCGAAGCCTCTAATATTTTCCGTACTATCATACAAACAAGCGGCGATGAAGAATATAAACTGAAAGCACAATTTGAAATCGGAAAATGTTTTTTCCATACGAATAACTTCGACAATTGCATCAAAATATTTACCATGCTGCTCCAGAAATATCCGAAACATCCCGATCTCTCAGAAGCCCTGTTTTATATCGGGCAGTGCAATGAGAAAAAAGGGGAAATGGATAAGGCGATCAATATTTACAGAAAGGTGTTGTCGCTAACCCCGGAGGCCGATCCCCTTTTTCAAAAGGCCGACAGGTCTTTGCGGAATCTGGAGCGGTAGAGCGATAGTATTTCAGCCGGATCGATTTTGTATACTATCGTGATAACGACCGGTGACAGGATGGTAATGGATATACCGATTGTACCGTGGAGGTCATTTTATGTTGAATATAAGCGATTCATTAATAGAACGTTTCGGAAAACGGTATAAAGATCAGGATGTTATTTTTTGCGAGTATGAACCCGGAGACACATTCTACCTCATCAATGCCGGCCGGGTACAAATCGTTAAAATTATGGGGGATATCGAAAAAACGATCGATATTCTCGAACCCGGAGAAATCTTTGGTGAAATGGCGATTCTGGAAGAGGCACCGCGATCGGCGACCGCAATCGCCGTGGGTAATGTCGTCACCCTCGAGTTTAACCGGGAAAATTTTATGGTACTCATGCAGGGTAATCCCCAGATCGCTCTTAAATTGCTCAAGCTTTTTACTAAAAGGATCTATGATCAGAAACGGCGGTTTATGATTCTCACCCTCGATGATATCGACGCAAAGGTCGCAGATGTTTTTCTCATGCTTTCGGAAAAAGAACAACCAAACACGCTCGATCCCGATGTGGTTGAGATCGATGCCTCGGTCGACGATATTGCCCACTGGGCAGGGATTCCCCCCGACAAATGCAGGAAAGTGATCGATCATTTCAAACGACAGGACAGGATGGGGCTTGAGGGGAACAAGATCGTTATAAAAAACATTAATGATTTCGCACGTTTTGTCGCCTCAAAGCGGAAACAGCATAGCGAGGATTGAGGAAGTAATCGTTTAAACGTACGAAAAGGGTATATTATCGCGTATGCTTCATTTCAATCTTTTTATCTATGCAATAGCCCTTTTATCGGGGATTATGATTATCGGCGTGCTGTTCTATCAGTATCGGTTGAGTCATGACAAAAAGATAGTGGGATTTCTGTGGTTCAAACTCTCCTACACATGTATACTTATCTGGGCGTTGGTGATATTTTATCTGAATATTAATACGGGGATTTCACTGATGTTTCTTTTTTCTCCGGTCATCCTGATGTTGTCAATACCCTTGTTGATCAGTTTCAATAATTATATGGCCGCACTCAGGCATACATCGTTGAAGAGGAAAGAATTGCTCTTGTTGATTTGTTATGCTTCGTGGACAATAGTGTGTGTCGTCGTTTCAGTAATATTCTCAAAAGGAGTGTTTCCTTTTATCGCAATCGCCTGTGTACTCATTCCTTTCTTTATTATGACCGTCGTTGTAATGACGGGTGGACCAGGATCGGATAATAAGATAAAACAGTCAAGGGAGTTTCGAAGAGATATCATAGTTCTTATAAGCTCGATCTCGATGTGTGCACTGGAATTCCTTTTCCTCCGTCCCTCTTCAATCGATAAGGGTTTTATCTTTTCTCTTGCCATTACATATATTATTCTGAATATAATCGATTGGATGGAGTACCTGCCCCAAAAGACAAGAGAAATCACTCAATTAATACCGGATGGCTTTTTTAGCCACTACCATATCACTCCTTCCGAGAAGCGGGTTGCCAAAGCTTTGGTAAAAGGTTTGAGCAACAAAGAAATGGCTTACAATTTTGGCGTTGCTGAAAATACAATTAAAAATCAGATATACAGCATTTACAGAAAAACCGGGACCCGGTGCCGTGTTGAATTTATTAATCGGATAAAAGAAGCCCAAATGGGTCAATTAATTGATATTTCCGAATTTTGATTTTTTTCCTTATTCACCTGCAGGATGTTATGTTTAGTAAGAATTTCCCATGGAACCGGCTTCGCTTCGGGGGTATAGTCCGTATATAACAGGAATTTTAAAAATTCCGATTTTATCATTTCCGGATTAAAAGGGAGGAAAACATGACAACCGGGACAAAACAAAAACTTAATTTTACTTTACGGGTTATTGTCATCCATTCGGTGACATACATTCTCTGCGGTCTTTTTTTTCATCAGATATTTGATTACAAAGGTATCTTTGCCATTGATGTCATCAAGAATTTTATGCGTCCTGTAAGCGATCCTGCCGCTATGGCCGGTCCCTTTCTTCAGCCGATTCGCGGACTGTTTTTCGCCATAGGTTTGTGGATTGTCAAGCCAGTCTGGATCTCAAAGAAAAACGGCTGGCTGGTAATATGGGGAATCATTTTCATTTTCGGTATTCTGAATACACCGGCGGCATCCCCATCTTCAATCGAAGGCTTTCTCTATTCAAGGCTTCCTTTATGGTATCATCTCATGGGCTATGTGGAAATAGGAGTTCAGACGTTGATTTTTTCCATCCTGCTTTTTATCACCCAAAAATCCAAAGAACAGAATGAAAGTATCTTCGATCGGTTCCCGCTGGCGGGAGAGGTCGTGAGGTCAATTGCTCTCTCATGTTTTGCGTATATCGGCTATGCTGTGACATCGATATCCCTTCTTTTCCTTGGAGGATATACACTCGAATTTGAGGAAACGACAATGACAATGGGAGAAGGGAATACGATTAATATTAGTGAAGCGGCAGGGGATCTGAAAACTCAAGGTATGTTTCTCATGGTTTTTATCATGAATGTCGTTTTTATTTTGTTGTTCGACCTTTTTTTAAAAAAAAAGAGGATTCATGGAGTAATCCTCTTTGGGATTATCATGAGTATCAATATTGTTTCACTGATAAGTTATCAGTTACTTTTTAGTTCGGTTATGGATCCGTTGACGCTGATCTATTTGCCTTCACTGTCTTCATTAATCCTTACTATCTGTCTGAAATATGAGGTTTTTGCAATTAAGAAAAAGCCCGCCGCATAAATCGCGGGCATCGCTTGTCGGGAAAGGCGGGTGGTTTTAAATGTACTGATGTGGTTGCTTTCGATATTACTCAGGGACGGAGGTAAAGCTATGCGTAGAATATCTATACATATGAATAGTTAAAAGAAATCTTCTTCTGTGATAACAGTTGGAGTATCGAGGATCTCAACATCAATGTTTTTTACCGATATAGATACGTATGGTTATGAAAAGGAAAAAAAAAGCTCCTCATATAGGGCAACTCAATGAAAGATCGCTTCATGCAGATATCAAGGCGGCACTTTTACTCCCGGGTGACAGATGTGAAGTCATGATAGGTCGATATGTTGTCGATATCGTACGGGATAACCTTCTCATCGAGATTCAAACAGGGAACTTTACCGCATTGAGAAGGAAAATAATGGACCTGTCCGGCCGGTATATTGTAAGGGTTGTGTATCCGCTTGTACTGGAAAAATGGATTGTGAAGAAAAAATCGGGTGACGATGATCCTGAAAAAAGGAGAAAATCACCAAAGAAAGGGCGACTTATCGATATATTCAAAGAACTCGTTTATATCCCTGAATTGTTTATCAATGAAAACCTTGAAATCGAACTCCTTCTTATTCGAATGGAAGAAATTAGAATTAATGACGGCAAGGGAAGCTGGCGGAGAAAGGGAGTAAGTATTGTCGACAGGCGCCTTCTGGAAATTACGGGACACTATCTGTTCAGAACAGTCGAAGATTTCAGGCGGTTTGTACCGGAAGGTATCGCCGTCCCTTTCTCGAACAGCAATCTTGCGGCATATACCGGTTATTCGGTACGGGATGCGGGAAAGGTAACCTATTGCCTGAAAAAGATGGGGGTTATCCGTGAGGTGGGCAAAAAGCGAAACGCTCTTCTTTTTGAACCGGTTAATCCGGCCGATTGATTCGTTTTTATCTTCGACCGGCCGTTGACGCGTTCATACAAGAGGACCGTCATCGAATATTTTTATGGGCACTTCAAAAAACCTGCAAAGCAGGTTTTTAGAGGTGCCCTTATTATCGTTCGATTATCCGGTACACGCCGGTGTTTTCAGTTGTGTTGTTCCGACATATATTTCGCTCCGCACCTGTAACAGACGGCGAGGGGAGTGTTCCGTCTGAAGCTGCGAAAACGGTTTGCGCGCCCGCTGTTCCAGACTTCCTCGATTGTCGCTTCCCTGCAATTGCCGATTGTATAATCGGGAAAATCCACGCAAAAATTCGCATCGCCTGACGGTTGAATGTCGAGCAAGCGTTCGACATTATGACAGGATAAGGGGCCGACGGGCGTTGTCGCGTTATCGAACCAGATTCGGTATTCGTTTTCGGTAAGCGGCATGTAAGGATAATTATATAAGCCCTCAAGCCCGGTCATATACGTCTTCAGTTCGTTCCGGAAAACATCAAAATCGACGCCCGAATCTTCATGATGAAAACCGGTCCATGAATAGGCGTTGCAATCGAGATTTTCATGAAGCTGCCGTTCATATTCCCTTCCCACCGATTCCGGTACATAATAATATGGAACGATGACGATTGACCCGACTCCCATCTCGCGTGCAACATCGGGCATGGCCCCGAGTCCCCTGTATGAATAACGGCTGATGGTAAAACAGATCGATGTGCTTATTGTCTGATTCGGATCTCGTTGTCCGATATACCCGGAAAGACCGGCGAGACCTTTCTTTACCTTGTCGAAACAGCCCGTAACCCCGCGGACACTATCATGGATGCTCCGGGGGCCGTCCACAGAAACAGTGAGGTGAATGTTTCCGATGCGGACAATGTCGGCCGCATATTTCGAAAGCATGGTCCCATTGGTATCGATTGAGACATGCATCCCTTTACCGACTGTGTATTCAAGAAGTTCGATAATACCGGGAAAGAGAAAGGGTTCGCCGCCGCGAAGTAAAATCGACGTTATGTGATGTTCCCCGCACTCGTCGACCAGCCGCTTCCAGTCATCGAGTTTCATTTCAATGGCAGGATTTGTTTTTCTTTCGCGTATATACCCTTCCTCACTCCATTGCCCGCACATGCGGCAGCGGAGATTGCAGGTATTGGTGAGGGTAAAGGAAACACGCCCGGGAAACTCCATAATGACAGTATGGCCTTTTTACAATTTTCTGGCAAGCTCAATATCGCTTCATTTTTGTTTCGGCAGGTAGCCGAGGTTTTCGATGATTTTCTCCGATGCTTTGATCTCCTCCTGCGACAATGGTTTTTCATCCGTCGCTGTATAAAAACCGCCGATATCTATATGTTCATACACCGGCTCGACTGATTTTTCTTTACTATCCGTCAGTGCAACACCAATGACGCTACCGTCGAGATAATCCGGAATCGGAACGGAAAGCAGTGCGAGGACCGTCGGACATATATCCATGATACTGACGGGACTGAACGGGTTTTGATTTGACTTGATATTGTTTCCGGCAAGAATGCATATACCGCTTTCGACCTCGTGGGTGGCCGACGCATAATCCGTCGTTTCCAGGATGTTCCCGGAAGTGAAAAAGATGCTTCCGTTCG
Source organism: Spirochaetales bacterium (assembly GCA_016930085.1). Taxonomy (NCBI): domain Bacteria; kingdom Pseudomonadati; phylum Spirochaetota; class Spirochaetia; order Spirochaetales; species Spirochaetales bacterium. Next base: position 3,499 of record JAFGHO010000034.1, on the reverse strand, counting down.
GAGAATACCCCCTTTCGGGGATGGCGACCAGGTCCGGCGCGTTGTCGCTATAGAACCCCGAATACAGTTCCTCTTTTTTCTTCACTTCTTTTATGACCGTTTTCCCGGTTGCGGGATCTTTCAGGTTCATGAGGTGAAGAATGATCTCGTCACGCAGCCGTTCGTATTCTCTACCCGGCATCACAATGCCCGAAGGATCCCTTCCCTTGAGGTTGATATAAATCTGCCCGTAGGTTCCGACGGCGTATGCTTTTGTATTCGTCATATCGAGATCATACAGGGATAATGCCGCCCTGCCAAGTGTCTTCTGTTTTTCGTCCCTGAATCGTTGCTTCAATTTTGTTATCCGCAGTTTATGGGCGATCCTTCTTGCACGTACAAGCGAGATATTGTGTTTCAGCATTAATTGCTTGATACCGATTAAATATGTTTTCCTGAATGCGAGGTAATGATGTTTTTGCAAAAAATTATTGAGATTAATTCGCGCGTAAAAGGGGCCGAATCCGTGATCCGCGCAGACGATAATGGTGGTGTGTTTGTCGCATTGATTGACAAGTTCGCCGATAAACGAATCGATTTTTTTATAAAAAGCAACAAACGGATTTTCGATACCGGAGTAACTTTCCTTCCAGAGAGGGCTTCGTTTATCGATGAACTTCCATACCATATGCTGAACGCCGTCCGTACAACTGAAAAGCACCATGCATAAATCCCAATCAACTTTCCGCATTAACCCGAGAGTGACATCCTTCTGTTTTTCCGCGACGCGAATATATCTCTCGATATAATCGGTATAATTATCTCGAAAAAAATCATATCCTCCGTAGGGGGTGATGATATATCTGTCGATAATCTCCTTTATTTCCGGCGATATTGTTTCGGGCGAATAGAATCGAGCTTTCTCCGGGGTCAATCCGCCCGAAATTATAACGCCGTTTATATCTTTCGGGGGATATGTCATCATCACGTTGACGATACAGGATTTTTTGCCGTATTTCCCGATCAGATCCCAAAGAACCGGTATCCTGATTGATTTCGCGTTTTTATATTCGAATTCGGTCGCTTTGGGCTTCCTCTGCATATAGTCGAAAATGCCGTGTTTGCCGGGATTGACTCCGGTCTGAATCGATGTCCACGTCGAACTCGACATGGGGGGGATCGTCGCCGTAACGGTTCCGTGGATACCCGTATCCAAAAGCCGCTTCAGTGAGGGATATAAACCCTGATTCAGATATGGTTCGAGGATTTCATAGGTGACCCCGTCCAGTCCGATGATCAATACCCTGTTTTTTGGCATGTATACTCCTTCCCGTCAACTGTCATAATCGATTCCCTGATTTAAATTTCCCGCGGCTTTAAGCAATTCCCAGAGATACGACTTGATGTCGACATCATCATCGTCACGGTTTTTGGTTTCACAAGGATCTGTTTTCATATCGTATAGCTCATTCGTTCTCCTGGATATATTGTAAATGAGTTTCCAGTCTTGCGTGCGTATGCATTTTATATTTGGTTTTTGGGGTGAGGGATCGGGCCCCCCGAGACCCCCGGTCTCTGAAAAGGAGATGCGCCCTTCCGGTTCTTTCCCTGATAATAGCGGAAGCAAGGAGATCCCCTCCGGAGGGAGATAAGCCCTCATCGGTTTTATCCGGAATACGTCCATGAGTGTGGGAAGAATATCGATCGTTCGAACAAGGTCGTTGACGACGAATCCCTTTGAAAAAACCGGATTGATAAGATAGATGAATACTTTTAGTGTATAGTCATATAAATATACTCCATATGCCTTCTCCCCCTTTCTCTCGCCCAGGCTGCAACCGTGGTCTGAGAAGAGAAGGAGAAGTGTATTGTTCTCGATATGCAGGTTTTTCAATACATTCAGTATAGCCGCGACATAATGATCCGCTTTTACGATTTCTTTTTTATACCCGTCGAGATTTTTATTGCGGTTTTCTCTATCAAAATACTCATCACTGAAATCATCATAGCGGTCTATGACATCCCGTACCAGCCTCGCGTGGATAGGGCTGTACTGGAAGAAAATAAAGAAAGGTTTTTTGCACAGAGACACTTCTCTGATTATGCCGCAGTGCCGATCGATAAAATCATCCTTGTTTTCATCATGGATCATAATCGAATCGAAACCCGGGGAGGGGATAACGTGCCTGTTGACGATATCGGCACGTGTATGACACCCTTTTTGTTTGAAATACTGTGCCATGGTAAAACAGTTGCCGGAATCGAAGCGGTTACTGCGGTAATAGGCATTCACGCCGTTCGACCTGCCGTATAATCCCGTCATAACCGCGGGCAGGGAAGCGACGGTATATGGCGCGTAGGTAAAGGCACAAGAAAAAAAACAGGAGGATTGTTTCAGGGACTCGAGACAGGGTGCATGTGCGATCGCGTCTGCGCGGAATCCGTCAAGGTTGATCAATATACAATTTCTGATTTTAGAACCGGGAATCATCGGTGTGATTGTCTTTCTTACAACAAGCTTAAGGGAAGGAATACCGATTGTCAAGGGAAAAGGGATGGACTCACGCGTTTCGATTCAGGCACTTTTGCGTTTAAAAAAAGCTTTGTTTTTCTGCGGAATCATGATATACTTTAAAGTAAACGGGAGGGCGAGCCATAGCGTGCTATATGGATGAGGATTTCAGGTATGCCGTTAACAGAAATTGATTTCCATAACACTATAATTTCCGGTCTTTATGGAAAAAACAGACTTACAGAAACATATATGCCCTACAGCCTTGAAAAAATTACAAAGATAAACGAGGTAAACCGGCGGATAAAAGCTGAAGAAACGTTTTCAGAAAATGAAATGAATCTTTCGGAAGCGCGTATCCTGGGTCATCTCCGGGCGCGTGATGCCGAAGTCCGCGCGCATGAGCACGCACATATTGCAGCCGCGGGAGGGATTGCGACTGCTGGGGCATCCTATTCGTTTGTCATGGGCCCGGACGGAAGACTCTATGCGGTTGGCGGTGAAGTATCGATCGATACCTCTCCTGTACCGGGAAATCCTGAAGAGACAATACGGAAGGCGCAGAAAATCAGGAGGGCCGCACTTGCGCCGGCGAATCCGTCACCCCAGGATATGAGGGTCGCGGCTGCGGCGATTCAAATGGAACAACAGGCCAGAGCGGAACTCAGACAGGAAAAGGCGGTAGAGGCGGAAGAAAAAGCGGAAGCGGCGGGAAATATGGGTGCACATGAAAATTCGGTTATGGGATACGCGGGTGACAGAAGTTTTTTATCCGGCCTACGCCGTGTGGAACCTGGAGAGGTTTCGGAAACCTTTTTTGACCGGCTAAAGGATTATTACGATGAACAGGTTTCAAAGACTTTCGGGGAGCCGGCCCGGTTGGTCGATGTCTATGCCTGAAGACATTTTGGAGTTTGCCGGGTTTTTTTATCTCCGATAGTAAAAAACTCAAAGCAATTTACACTTTTTGAGCGTTATACAATGTATGAAAAAAATTACTCAAGGAGT
>JAFGHO010000033.1 GCA_016930085.1 Spirochaetales bacterium | reverse complement strand
TATTGCGATACAAATTGAAAAAAACGGGATACAATTCTACACAAAGTTATCTGAAGCGGTCTCGGATATGGAAATGATAAAAAAGATCAAAGGGCTTGCGGATATGGAAAAAAGGCATATGGAAATATTTTCGGAAATGAAAGCCGCCTACAAGGGGAAGGACGAGGAGGAGTCGACCTATGATCCCTATGGCGAGTTGCCACTCTATCTCAATGCCTTCGCGAAAGGTCATGTGTTCAACCTCAATGAAGATCCTTCCGGGTTTATCAGTGACGGTGCGTCGACCAGGACACTCCTGAAAAAAGCGATCGAACTCGAAAAGGATTCAATCGTTTTTTATATGGGGATAAAGGAAGTTGTGCCGCCGGAATTGGGTAAGGCGAGAGTCGACAACATTATTGCGGAGGAAATGGGCCATATCCGTCTGTTGAGTGAACAGATATCGTCCCTTGGCGTATAGGGACAAGCAGGGTCGCACGGAGGTGTGTGAATTTGATTCGGGAAGAAATGACATGCTTTCATGCCTGAGGGAAGAAGCATTATTGAGAAATTATAAAAAGGTGTCGATGCAGCCGAAAGGCTTAAAAACAATATATAATAACCAGTAATCCAAGGAGGATGTGATGAAAAAGTATAAATGCGATATCTGCGGGTATATCTATGATCCAGCCAAAGGAGATCCGGACAACAGTATAGATCCGGGAACGGCCTTTGAGGATATCCCCGATGACTGGGTTTGTCCGGAATGCGGTGCTTCGAAAGACGATTTCTCTCCCATGGACTGACCCGGAACATACACAAGAAATATATAGGTATCGATAGAGATTGATCGATATTCAAGATACTGAACGTAACAGGGCGGTCGTCGGATTCCGGCGTTTTTCTATATGTTCAAAGTGTGGTTTCCGTATGTATGCACATGCCCGGATTCCATATATCGAACTTTGAACCCCGTCAGCCTGTGGGAAAAACGCGCAGAAACCGGTGATTGTCCATTATAGCTTGCGGTCTGAAACGCCGGAAAAGGATATTGACATGAAAGGGAATACGGCGCTGATTACCGGTGCTGCGCGGAGAATCGGGAGGGCGTTGGCACTCGGATGTGCACAGAAAGGCATCCACCTCGTCCTTCACTATCACTCTTCCGTCAGTGAAGCGGAAGAAACGGCACAATTGGCGGAAGCATATGGTGTTCGTGTCTTTCTTTTCAAATCGGATTTGGCTTCTCCCGAGAAGGCGGCGGAACTCTTCCGGAACGCAAGGAAGTCGGCCGGAAACATCGATATACTCATAAACAATGCCTCATTCTTCAGAAAAGATACCCTTGAAACACTCTCTGCCGATTCCCTTGTGGATAACATCATGTTACACGCGTTAACACCCCTTGTTCTCTCCCGCAGCATTGCCGCCGGGAATCGGGGCGGAAAAATCATCAACATTCTCGACGCAAGGATAACGGACTATGATTCGGAGCATGCCGCATATCATATAAGCAAGCGGGTGCTTTATGATTTGACTCGAATGATGGCAGTCGAGTTTGCCCCGCACGTCACGGTGAACGGAATCGCACCGGGCCTTATTCTGCCCCCGCCGGGAGAGGATATATCCTTCCTTGAAAAGATGAAACATACGAATCCCCTCAATCGCCATGGGGGGCCGGCTGATATTGTCGATACGGCTCTTTTTTTTCTTGAGAGTTCGTTCATTACCGGCCAGGTCATTTTTGTCGACGGCGGACGTCATTTAAAAGGGTGCATGTATGGAAATTAGGGGACATGACATGGATATCATTCGTATTCACGATATCAAAACATCCTGCATTATCGGAATCAATGAGGACGAGCGGCTTAATCAGCAGGATATCATCATCAATATTACCCTTTATGCGGATATCAGAAAGGCATGTAAAAGCGACAGAATAGAAGATACGGTTGACTACAAACTGCTGAAACAGAACATCATTACGATGGTAAAAAAATCCTCATTTTTCCTCATCGAACGGCTTTCCGAAAGGATAGCGGAAATTTGTTTCGAGAACCCACGTGTACGGATGGCGAAAATCCGTGTGGAAAAACCGTATGCGCTTACCTATGCCCGCACCGTGAGTGTCGAAATCACGAGAATACGATCGGATTACGATGGCTGACGTTTATATCGGTGTCGGTTCGAACATAAGGCCGGAAGAAAATATTCTCAAGGCGATCGGCCTGCTAAAAGAAAAGGTAACCGTGAAAGCGGCTTCCACATTTTATATGACACAACCATTGAAGCGGAGAAAGCAGCACCATTATGTGAATGGCGTTATCTTGATCGAGACGGGCGTCGAGCCGAAGAAACTAAAATATGAAATTCTCCGCTTCATCGAGGAATCGTGCGGCAGGAAGAGAACCGCAGACAAATACTCCTCACGCCCTATGGATCTCGATATCCTGCTATACGATGAAATGGTATCTGAAGAAGCCGATCTGGTTATTCCCGATCCCGATATCGGGAAGAGGCCGTTTATCGGTCTCCCTCTTTTTGAACTCGCCCCCCGTCTCATTCTTCCGGATACGGGTATACCGCTTGCGGACATTGCCGCGTCCATGAACGGAGAGACGATGCGGCCGGCGAATGAGTTAACTGCGGCAATAAAGAAAGGAATCGAGAAATGAACAAAAAACGTGTTGCGGAACTTGTAAAAGAAATACTCATCGAAATCGGAGAGGACCCCGAACGGGAGGGACTTTTGGCGACACCCGAACGGGTTGCCGCGAGTCTCGATTTTCTCACGAGTGGATACGGTTCCGATGTTAAAAAGATTATCAACAAGGCCAAATTCAAGTCACAGGCAAACAATATGATTATCGTAAGAGACATCGAAGTATACAGCCTATGCGAGCACCATATGCTTCCTTTTTACGGCAGATGTCATATCGGGTATATCGCCACAACGCAGGTACTGGGGGTAAGCAAACTCGCGCGAATTACAGACGCATATGCCAGGCGGCTTCAGATACAGGAACGGCTTACGGCACAGATAGCGAGGGCGATCATGTCGGAGATAGATGCCGAGGGGGTCGGTGTGGTCATGGACTGCAAACATCTCTGTATGATGATGCGGGGTGTGGAAAAACAGAATTCCTCGATGGTGACTTCAACGGTACTGGGCAGTTTTCACGATGATCCCCCGACGCGGCAGGAGTTTCTCAATCTCATCAACAGGACCTCGATATAAGGGGGCGGTCGAGCCGTCCCGCCTGTCAATTGCAGGAGGCATTCGTTTATACGGCACCGTGATTACCTCTTTCCGTGTTATCGTATCCCCGAAACGGTTTTACCTTCCTTTTACGGTAAAGCACCGAACGTTTTTTTTCGCTACAACGGTTTCTTTACGCTTCTCCTGCAAAGGAGTCCGGAATACAGCGGCGTTGACATCTGTCTCTCCTGTCGTGAATGATGAAACCTTATGCATCCCCGATGCGTATAATATAAACGAAGGAAAAAATATATGATAAGCCGGCAGGGGGGCAATCAGCTATCACCCTGCCGGTTTTTTATTGCCGGCCGCCACAAAACACCTGAGTAGCTATCAGATAAATGTCTTACAGATTTTTGTGATTGACAAATGTTTTCAATAATGCTACAATAAAGCTGTTTTCATATACATAATTTTCATGATCGGGCATTGCGGAGCGTTTTGCGGCCGTAATCACAAAAAAATAAAAAAAAGGTAAAAGGAGTTATGTATGAGGTCCACATTGTTTTTTTTAATTGTCATTTTAATTTTCTCGCATTTTGCACTGTACGGTGAGGAAATTTGCGGGAAATGGGATTACCTTTCCGTCAACAATGGAGAATACATGGCCCAGAATAACATCTGGGGGGCGTCAACGGCCCAATGTATCGATGTCAATGGGACGAGCTTCCGCGTTACCAGGGCGGAACACAATTTGGGTACAAGCGGTTCACCCGCCTCCTACCCGTCTCTTTTCAAAGGGTGTCATTGGGAAGATTGTACGACGGACAGCGGGATGCCGATTCAGGTGACGGCGATTCAAACCGCCACGATCGAATGGAGCAATACGCTGATAAGTTCGGGTGCGTGGAACGTCACGACTGAGGCCTGGTTCAAGAGAAACGCCACCCCGGGTGATCCGGACGGTGCCGAACTCATGATCTGGATCAACCACTCGGGAAGCGTTCAGCCGGGAGGGTCCCGGGTAGGGACTGCGAATATCGGCGGGCGCACCTGGGATGTCTGGTACTCGCAGATCGATTGGAATTTTATTACCTACAAGTTAACCAGTCCCACCACATCGATCAATCTGGATTATAAACCCTTTATCGACGATGCCATATCACGGGGATATGTGCAAAGCAGCTGGTATATGATGGATATCGAAGCCGGATTCGAAATCTGGCAGGGGGGCACCGGCCTTTCGTGCGATAATTTTACGGCTTCGGTGAACGGAAGTTCAACGGTCACCAATCCGCCGCAGCAGACCGACCCGCCGCAGCAGACGAATCCTCCCCAGCAAAACCTTGGTGATGTCAATAACGACGGCAGCATCAATATCGTCGATGCCCTGATGGTCGCGCAATATTATGTGGGTTCGAATCCGTCGAATTTCGATTATTCGAGGGCGGATACGAATTGCGACAACAACGTCAATATCGTCGACGCACTCATCATCGCCCAGTATTACGTTGGTCTGGTCGACCGTTTTTGCTAGAAATGGAACAATGAAGGGATGAATCGAACGAACCGGTGTGGTTCCGGTCTGCGAAAGATCAGAAACACACCGGTTTTTTTATGTCTTTAGCCGCGCGCCGGCTGAGAGCCGAAACGGACAACGGTTATCGCAATCCGTTTCTGATCGCCGCGTTGAACTGGGCCGCCGTTCCGCCGCCGAAGTCCCTCATGTCCGAATATTGCCATGCACCGGCAGACACGATACCGTATGAGTTTTTCCAGTTTCTCACCTTGGTTTCGGCCGATTGATACGTGTCCCCGGTACCGTCCGCATGGAGGGTCCAGAAGAGCGGGGTTACCTTGAGTCCGTCAAAGTAGGTGTTCCATGTGCCGACATTGTTCAACGCCCCGCCGTCGTAGCACTGGAGATTGACCGCGTCGACGATATCGCCGAGTTGTGATTTGACGCTTCGCCAGACGGACGAATTATTGTACGGACAAAGCGACACCTTGTACCCGATCGTCCCCAGCATGCGGCCCAGTTTTACCAGTGAATCCGTATCATATGAGTTTTCATCGTTCAGATCGATGGCGTCGGCACCGGTCAGTTCCTTGAGTTTCGCGAAGTTCCGGTACCACGCGGTTTCCGGACCGGTACCGTATGTGTTCATATACGTCCGGTATGTGCCATAGGGTCCGGCAAGACAGAAGGCAAGCCGCTTGATGGATGTGTTGCCGGATTTAAGCGACCTGATTTTTTCCGGCCACCCGGCGGGTCCGACATAATTGCCGTCCGTGAAAATGGGTGTTCCGAAAAAGGTAAAATTACCTCCCGAAGTTCCGTCGATTGAGAAAATGATACAGGTATCAAATCCCGACCCCTTTATATCGTCGAGTGTCGTCGTTGTCGAAGCTTCGGGGGCAAGGTAGTGCATGACGTACAGCACCGATACCTCAGACGGCGCCGGTTCGGTTGAACAGGGAAATTCCCCGATAAGTCCGACATAATACTGTGCGATTATTAATGCATCGACAATGTCGATACTTCCGCTGCAATTGACGTCTGCTTTGGAAGTGTTGAAATTATCCACATCGAGTCCCACATAGTATTGTGCGGTCAGTAACGCATCGACGATATCGATCGTCCCGCTTGCATTGACATCCCCGGCGGATTGTCCGAATGCGGAAAATACTGCGAGTGATATTATAATCGCAGCCGTTATGATTTTTTCTGTTTTCATGATTCAGGGTAGTATACGTACAGGGATTTGTCAATAAAAAAAGAAAACCGCCCATATATCGAAGAATATGATAATTATATTACGGTTGTCTCTTTGGGGTTTAATCGATATAGTATTGAAGGATAAAAAGGAAACGTCGTGGCAACAAGAAAATCAGCGGTTATTGACAAGGATATTTTCAGACAAAAACTGTCAAGGTATACAAGACAGGCATATTACCTTGTTCCCCGTATTGTAACCCCTTCGATACTCGATATCGGGTGCGGTACCGGGATACCAACCATCGAGCTGGCGATTCTCAGCAGTGGCAACATTACGGCGGCAGATATCGATAGTGCGGCGTTAAAGAAATTGAGGGAAAAGATAAAAGTCCTTCAATTGAAACGACATATAAAGCCCGTGAAAGCTTCATTATTCTCATTGCGTTTTAGAAAGGAATCTTTCGATATGATCTGGTCGGAAGGGTCGATTTCCGTTATCGGATTCAGGGAAGGATTAAAGGCATGGCACCGGTTAATCAAGCCCGGCGGTTATCTGGTAGTTCACGACGAAATAAAAGAATACAAGCAAAAGATGAATGATATATCGCGCTTGAATTATGTATTAATGGAGCATTTTATTATATCGGAACATGTATGGCTTCATGATTATTTCAGACCGCTGGAAGTTCGTATAAAAGAATTGAAGGCCGTCTACAAAAATGATTCCGGTATGATGAAACTGCTTGACCATGAGGCGTGTGAAATTGAGGTTTTCAGGGAATCTCCCGGGGACTTTGCTTCCGTATTTTATATCATGCAAAGGAAGTGAACCGGGGATTGTTTATCCTTAATTTTCCTCGATATCTTAATATATCAATAATTTATATCATATTTTTTTAAAATAAATAAATATTGAAATATCGGGACAGAAGTACTACACTGGATTTATATTATTTCAAGGAGAAAGAATAATGTCCAGAGATTCTCTTTTTACCAGGATTGCAGCTTTTTGTACAGTAACCGGCTTGATTCTTTTTTTTATCGGGTGCGCGAGTTTTATACCCAAACCCGCCTCAGAAGACGACACCCTCGTTGTTGTCCAGACAGTGACGCAAAAGGCCAAGACGACGACGATTTCGTTTCCGGTAAACCTCAAGGTGACAATGGAGAAGGACGGTAAAGAACATGTCATCTATCTCGTACCGACAAAAAAGTATGAATATATACACCACCTTGAACCGGGAACCTATTTAATCAAAAAATACGGGATTGTATCGACGAACGAGTCAACGCCGACAATGATCCGTTTTACCGTCAAACGCGGCAGGTTGCAGGTCGCCCCCTTTTATGTACTTGTGAGATACATGACCAAAGAGGATATGATTTACTATGCCGTCACCCTGGAAAAGCTCAATTTCAGGCAGAAGGCGGAAATTATCGAGGAACTGAGAAACGACGAAAATACCGCTTTATGGGAGATCGATTATTCGGTCGATGAAGAATAATCCGGTATATCACCGGTACTCCGGTATATCGCCGGTACTCCGGTATATCGCCGGGCCGGAATAGATTGATTGCCGTATATACGAGTCATAATTCACCATTTCTGATATTTCGTCGCTTCAAAATACATATACAAACCAAACCTCGCTTTCTTTAATATAAACATCCCGGCCGGACGAAACAGTATAACTGCGCATAATAAATTGAATAGAATCACATACAAACATGTCACGCCGGCGGGTTTGTTCGTTGCCTATAAATCATGAGAACGATACCAGTCGAATATATTTCTTGCATTCGTGGAAAGCGTATGGTATCATGCAAAAGAATTCCGGTAAAGATAAAAAAGGGGAAATGAGATTATGGGAAAACCGGTTATTATCCTGATTTTTGCATTGTTGCTGTTTTCCGGCTGCGAGAAGCAATATGATCATGAGCATGGTGACGATGATTATGTGGAAACGGCATATTTCGATGCTTCCGGAGGCGAATATACCTATGCAAACGGTATTTCACTTTACGTTCCTCCCGGCGCCTTGTCGGACGGTAAAGATATTTATATCAGGGATATAAAAAACGATGAAAAGACCGTCCTTTTGGATATTCGCGCCGTGACGGAACAGGATATCCTTTTCGCTTTTATGGGCGGGCCGGATGATATACAATTTGCAATCCCCGCAATTGTGACCGTCCCCGTCCGGAATCTCTTGCGTGATACGGTACCCCTTGTCCATACCTTCGATATTGAATCGCGCAAGGCTTCGGTCGCCGACATTTCATACAGGACAAAGCCCGCGGACGAGACAATCACACTCTCGATCGATCATTTCAGCGGCTACGAGGGGGAGATCGTTGATGAAATAAAAAGAAACGAGTGTACCGATCCTTCGAACACCACGTGCAGGTGCGGTCAGATTGAAGTATCCCAGACGGATATTAATTACAGTTGTTCGCGGCTGGACTGCCAGGTCGTTTACAGTGAAAATATTGTGAGGTTTCTCGACTGTCCCGGTATACCGGAAGAGTCCTCGATTTTCGAGGAAGTGTCGTCCGGCTGTACGCCCGAACTCGTCATGGAAGTCGACAAGGTGTATATCGAACCCGGAGAACAGTGTGCCGTAACGGCCCGTATAAAGCTCGGGTGCGCCGTTCCCGTCAATACGGCAACCATCGTATTTTCGGCGGCCGGACCGGGAACTCTCAGTCCTCGGACGGGGTCGACAGACAGTATGGGCGAGGTTCACACGGAGGTGACCGCAACCGGTGAAGAAGGGAAGATCGTGGTTACGGCAGAGACGGATTTTACCTATTCCGTCAAACGGATAAACGTGAACGGCCAGGATCTGGTAAACGAGCAGCGGACGGTACATCTTTCCGAAAGTATTAATGTATATGTTGTCGTCAGGCCCGTTTTGACCCTTGATGCGCTGGACCGGACGATCTCGACAAACGATTCTACTATTATCATGGCGTCACTTCTCTATCACGAAACGCCGGTACAGGGAGAAAGGATCTATTTTTCAGTCAACGGTCCCGCCTCAATCGATCCGTCGTCTTTTGTCACACTGGAAGACGGGACGGCTTTTACGTTCCTCGAGTCCCGCAATGTCGAAGGGACGGCGGTCATAACGGCGCGTTCGGATGTCGCGGTGATGCTGCCCGGGGGCGAGATGGTCATTTATCCGGTAAGTGAAAGCGTCGATGTTCTTATCAAAGAAGAAGACGACCTCGACGGAACAGTATGGCAATTCGAAAGCGTTAAGGAAATCTCAACGCGGTTCAATCCGCAAGGTTGCGAGGATGTCTATATCCGGCCGGATTGTACTTGCGACGGCGATTATACCGGCATTATGCAGACTGAAACCATTTTTCAGGTTATCACCGGAACATTCAGTCTTTCGAGAACCTACGGAAACCTATACACTATTACTGTCTCGAATGTCAGCGGCAGCATGCACGTCACCTATCCTTCATCGCAATATACGGAAACATGTCCCCTGGGCGGCGGGTTCGGAGTACCCGGATGCGCCTGTATCGATCCCGATTTTATCAGAATCGATGCATGGGGCGTCGATGCGGTAAATGAAACGATCACGTTTTCTTCACCCCTCCCGGCGGAAGATGAAATCGAGATGTACGCAACCGTGAGTGATAATATGTTGTGGCTCTATTTTAAAGCCCCGCCGGAACCGGAACCTTCTATAGAATATCGCTCCTGGAGCAGCCGGTATTCCGACTGCGAATGTATCGAATGGACCGGTGAAAGAAACTATTCCTCCCGCGCCGGCTGGGGATTTTATTCCTTCAGCTGGGAAGGAGCTATCGAAAACGGCGGCTGGACGGAAACCGATACTTCCTACGAAACGGAGGAGGTCCATACCTTTTCACTGGAATGTACGACCGGCTGCGCCGATTGACGGGGAATCGTATATATGTACATAAAATAAACGTTCTCTTCCTGTTTTGATTTTTCGAACAACAATCAAACGCCGCGGCAATTCCTCTGCGGCGGGATAACACGATTTTTTTCCTTCATTACATTGAATCCATCTGAATAAAAAACCGGCACGAAAATTTTTAATAAATGTTGAGTGATACAGACTCAATGGACGCCTGATAATTATAGACGCATGCGATTCATGATATTGAAAGGAGGTGGGAAGGGAAAAATGATGTTTGGACAATGGCATTAAAATCGGCGTATCCGTTTCAATAGTAAATAAACGGATACCGGCAGCGGGAGATTGATTCAACGGGATGATTATTCATGACGTCGCCCGGTATTGTCTGGAGATGCCGTATCCGCTGCCATTAGTAATAATTTAAATGAGAGAGGAGTATATGATGAACCAAAAAAGTTTGTATATCATGCCGGTAATGGCCTGTTTTGTGCTTCTGTGCTGTGTTTTGTCTTGTCTGCCGCCGTTCGACGATAATTCGAACGCACGTACGGTGGATGAGTTGTCCGAGAAGGAGATTGAAAGTGTGATTAACCGGGTGGAAAGCGACATGTCGTCGATTTCGGAAACGCTCGTTTCGGCGGTTGCGACCGAACCGGAATTGTTGTCGATCATACATGAAGAAATAGGCAGGGAGTTCGACGGCGATACGGAGGCGTTGTTCGGGACGGTCCTGGGCCGTGTTCTTGGAAACGGGCAGACCGTCTACGAGTATCTCGCGGGCGTCCACGACCTGAAGAAACAGGGTGATGCGGGAGAAGTGGGCGACGGACAGATGTTTGGCGATGTCCTCGTCGAATTGGCGCACCTCATGAACCTCCAGATTTACATGCCGTCGTACGAAGAATGGGACGGTATCGAGCCTCCGCTTGTCGCTTTTGTCCCATTCACCTATGACACGGAGGATCTTGGATATATTACGGCCTACGATCAGACGGGTGTCGAGTATCTTATCGACAAGGATAATTACAAAGACAGACCGCTTTTTATCCTGGGGCCGAATGAAAGATTGGATGCGGAAGGAAACGCCGATGCATTTATCGTCGACCCCGGAGATAGTGAAGATCCATCCGGTCCGGTGCTTGACGGTAACGTCAATGCGGCCCTGACACGCGCCGTATCGCCCGGAAGGGACGGGGCAAAGGAGATCCTCGAGTATTTCGAGATATGGAACGATCACGAGCCCTTTTACAAGGGAAAGGCGGAGATCCGGATCGAATTTAAAAACGATAAATTGAATGTCCTGTGCAGCTATGATGATATAAAAGAGCACGACAGAAAATTCGTCAACAAGGAAATTGTGGCGTGGAAGAAAGACACCTACGGGGAGACGATCAATTACAGAATGTATGAAAGCGACGGCTGTAACCAAAAGGGACTGGAAGAAATTCTGGATTTGATTTCCAAAACTCCGGCGCCGGGAAGCACCGCCGGCCCGGGAAGCCCGCAGGCAACACCTGCGCCCGGGCAGGGAAATCCGGGTCCGACGGATTCTTCCGGAATCGACTGGACCGCGATACTGGAACTCATCAAGAAATACGGCTGTGATATCTACAACCTGTTCGACAAAGACGATGAAATGGGTTCGGGCGTCATCAATTATTCCGATCCTCCAAAGGAATACAAGCATGATGGGGAGTTTGTCATTAAAATGGGCTACACGGTCGCAGAAACGCCGACAACTCCGCCGACAGCAACAACGCCACCGGGTGTTACCGAACCGCCGGGGAGTACATCGCCGCCTTTGACGAATCCTCCGGAAGTCCCGACCGACGCCCCTCCGGAAGATTATACCCTGACGGTCAGGCTTATGAACTCGAGCGGGAATTACGAAAGCAATTATTACGGACATCTGACATCCGGAAGCATCGTTTACATCAATGCACCCCCCTCGATACTTATTTCCTCGGGAGGCGTTACTCTGGAGCTGGTTTTCATGGGGTGGGAGATTTCAGGCAACGCGACTGTCGATGAGGTGAACGCAACCTCGACCGTGGTCAGGGATTTCAGGGGAAATGTGACCGTTACCGCCGTGTATGATCATTCGTATGTTCCCACTATCGCACCGTCTGAACCCCCGCCCACTCCGACCTCGGCGCCGACAAATCCGCCGGCCCAGACAAATCC
>JAFGHO010000032.1 GCA_016930085.1 Spirochaetales bacterium | reverse complement strand
TTCTTTTTCTTCCCATATTTATTCTCCCTTTCTTATATAGTACCAATCTAACTCAGGTACTGTCCAGTTTCTTGGGAGCAGTATATTCTTTACTCAATGGAAGAACCTGCCAATTTTTTCAAATATAACAATAATACCATTCAAACAAAACCTTTTGATACTATAAGAGATGTGATATATCCCGAAAATGGCTCTTATTATATTTATATAAAGATAAAAGAAAATTGGTATATCTATAATGAATATGAAGACTAAGATAATGCACATAACGGGCCATTCATGAATGATGTCCGGCCCCCGCGGTCTATGATATTGTGCGGACGGATCGGTTCCCGGATCGACGGGGTGATTATGCTATTTTTAAAATTGAATTTGCAAAACAATTGTTTTATAATTAACCTGCAAAATTTGAATGTAACGTTTATCTTGTAGAAATTTTTGACAAAACCAACGCAATTGCGAGGGGTGTTGGTTAAAATGACAATTAGCTTATGAAAGATGCGATAAAAAACATATTAAAAATATTATGGATCTCTCAAGCATTTTTATTATTTTATTGCTGTAATAAGCCAATTTCAATTAATGATACATTTGATTCTTACACGATATTTAATAAAGCGGTTGAGATAGTTGTGTATTATAATGGTTTAACGGTATTTGATAGATATAACACACCTGATGATTTAAAAACAGATTGTGATGTCAAGATTGAAATAAGAAAGTATAAAGTCGTTCCAATTGCAAAATTGCTTAATAAAATAAAGGGAGTCATACATTTACAACAAATATACGATACAAAAAATATTGACTTTACTATCAGATGTGATATTTTATCTTATAAGCATGTCATTTATTCATTTGCATTTTCCGAATCAAATCCGGACATTATATGGATAAATGGATATTTATATAAACATCATGACGATATTTTTCCGCTGGATATAATACCTTATTTATTTTTAAGCGATTGGAAATTATATCATTCTGTTGAAGGTATGGATTATTGATGAATGGCCGGATCGGCCAACACCGCGTAGGCGTTTGGGCGATCCGGCCATGGGCGATTGTATATGCGTAATATTGATTTTTCTATAATAAAAACTTTGTCAAAAAAGACAGGTAGGCAATATGACAAGTACAATATATTTAACTTGTATTAATGGATCGGAATCATATATTCCGGTAAAAGCAGAAACACCGGATTCTGTACGTTTTAAGATTTTACCGTTTGATTATGAACCTGATGATAGAAGCGAACTATATGAATTTAAACCTGACGATATAATTTATGTTAAAGAGACTCATTTCAAGGATAATAAAAAAGGTTTATTGGCTGTCGCTTTTGTTGACGATGAATCTCCGTTGAATTTAAATCAATTTCTATTTCGTGTCTTAAAAGGGAAAATCCCCGTTAATAAGGAAAATAAACAGCTTTTCTCTCATTTTATTGACAAGCTGAATCAGGATAAAATTAATGGTATATGGTATTATCCGGTAATTTTTGATTGGTTTAAAGAAATCAGTAATGATCAAATATAGGAGGGTTGCCGTAGTCTTACTTTGGCAGCTTCACAAGGCTGTAAAATGTTGATGAATTGGCGTTCACCGGTTCAAGGGCCGCGGTGTAAATGTCAAGCATTTTACACGCGGCGCGCATGTCTTTCATATGCACGTATTCCATGTCCCGGTCGATCCTGAGCACGATCCTGACACGTGAGGAGGTCGCCGGTCGAAAGGAAGCGGTTGTTTTATTAACCGGTTTGAGAATCCGCACCTTCTCCGTATAGAAAGCGAGTGTGATGTCAATTGAGCTTAATACGGAAAAGACAGCCCGAAGGCTATCCTTCCCGTTGATTGACAAAGCGTTTCCATTCAAGGCAGAAAGAGTTGAAGTTGATGATGTAGCCGACCGGAAGCCCTGAAAGCCTGAGATAGCTGATAAGCTGCGCTTCCATTACCGCTGCAAGCCGGGCGACGGCCTTGAGTTCGAGGATAACGGTATTGTCGACAACAAGGTCCGCGATATAGGCGCCGACATATTCGTGTTTGTAGTTGAGTGAAAACACTTTCTGCCGTTCAAACGGAATACCGGCATGGGCGAGTTCGACGCAAAAAGCGCTTTCGTAGACGGATTCAAGCAAACCCGGCCCGAAATGTGCGTGAATGGTAAACGCCATACGAAGGAAAGAAGAGTAACTACGGATTCCACGGAAGAAGACGGATTACGCGGATGGATATGGAGAATGAGAATTCAATAAAATTATGAATGTGGCTATGATTATATGGAATTAATATTGTTTTTTTAAATCGGACGTTATACGAATTATAATAACAATAAAAAACCTGATAATTCAAAACATCCCGCTTTTCCGTATTACGCTATCACTCCCGTCCCCGCGTAATCCGTTCTTTACCGCGAAATCCGTAGTAACCCCAATTATTCCGAACAGAAACTTTCCGGGCTGATTACGGTGATATTGTCTTTACAACGCTTGCCAGGGAAATCGGTATAAACCAGGACAAAGCTTATTATATAAAACCCTTCGATTTTTGAAATTTACACCCGAATTGTCTCAGCGCCGAGACAATTGACATGGAGCCGTTACACGATATTAATGAAACAGATGTAGTCGAAGTAACACGGAAGAATAACAAATACACGTTCGTTAAAAGAGGCAACGTGAATGACGGAATGTTATACACATACCGCGAAATCCGTCGTAACCCCATACGGCATCATGAACAAAATCACCGGTCTTACCTGACCGAACGGAAAAACCGCCGCATGCACCTGCAACAACCACGGTGAAATAACCGGCCCCCCCCTCCTACTCCACCCCGATCCTCACCCCTTCCGAATGCGAGGTGAACTCCGGGGCGTACATACATTGGATCGTCGTGATCCCGTTGGCGAAATTCCCCCGCTGGGTGATCCTGAGCGGGTACTCGAAAACATAGGTTCCCCTGACAAGGCGGGGAAAGAAGAAATCGACCGTTGCGTCCTTGATGCTTTCGTAGTACCACAGCCCGTCCCGATAGCGGTAGCCGGAGTTGGCGTTCACCGGTTCCAGGGCCGCGGCGCGCATGTCTTTCATGTGCACGTATTCCATGTCCCGGTCGACCCTGAGCACGATCCGAACCGTGAGGAGGTCGCCGGTCGAAAGGACGGTTGTTTTTTTAACCGGCTTGAGAATCCGGCCCTTCTCCGTATCGACGGTGAGGGTGAGGGTCTTTTCGAGGCCGAGGGGCGTTTTATAAGGCGTAATTTTGTCGAGTTCCTCGAAATATTGCCAGTAAAGGGCGCCCCATGCGACCCCGCCGGTCTTTTTTTCCACGGTGACCTTTCCCATGTCGGGCTTTATTTCACCCGGCCCCCATGATGTCCTGAAATAGCCGGTGCCCGCCTCGGGCTTCGCGGCTTCCATGGCGCGCGGGTCGATTGTTGTCGTGCCCAGGGTGATTCCGACCGCCTCATTGTCGGAGAGAAGATCGCTTCCCTGCATGAGAAGGGCGTAGCACGCTTCCGCGGTCGCCTTTGTCGTCTTCCAGTCCTGGGTCTGTTTCTGCTTGAGAAGCCACACCTGCATTTCATCCACCGCTTCCCTGTCGCCCGCGATGTCGCTGAACGCCTCGATGAGGAGGGCCTGTGTCTCGATCCTGGCCTGATACCAGTAATAACCCGGGGGGACGCTCCAGTACATGCCCGTTTCTTCGGAGACGATCGCGCTTTCTTTCAGGGACCGGATGATCGCTTCCGGTATCGTTTTCTCCCCGAAGCGGTAAAGCGCGAGCCCTGTCATGGCTTTGAGGTAGGGGCCGTACTCGTTCCAGTAACGCCCCGCCTGCGTTTTCCAGTAGTCGAACGCCTCGCGGCGGTGCTCCTCTACCGCCGCATCCGGGAAAAAGCTCCGCGCGTAGAGGTAATGGATCATAAGGTAACCGGGATGATGTTTTTCGGGATCGGTCCCGGATTTTTTCAACCGGTCGTAATCGGTCTGCATCGCCTTATCGAGAAAATCGAGCGCCCTCGCGATCGTGTTCCGCACACGGTCATCCACGCGGGCGCTTTTCACGCCGAGTTTGTCCAGGTGGCCCGTGAGCGCGACGATATGCTGGGTGATGTACCTGTCTTCGGGAAGTCCGGAAAACCACGGCCACCCGCCGTTCGGGGCCTGCATGTCCATGAGTTTCCCGAACGCGATGCCGTTTTCCCGCGCCAAGCGGTTGATGTCGAAAAGCAGGGCGACCCGCTTTTTCCGTTCCGTTTCGTCCTGCGCCTGAAGGACCCATGGTGTCTCCCTGAGGAGAAGGGATTTCAGGTCCTCGTTTTTTTCAAGGTTCGAAATGTTCGACCCGCCGTCCCCCCATGCATCGAAGACCTTTTTTATTTTGGGATTGAGACCGATGATATGCGCGGCGAGACTGTTGGCGTAATACCTGCTTGCGATCTGTTCCGCGCACTCGTGGGGGAATTCCATCAGATAGGGCAATGCCTGGACCGCGTACCAGGCCGGGTTCGAGGTGAATTCGAGGGTGAGGCGGTGGTGCCTGAGCGTTTTCGAAGCGCCGGAGGCGGCGAGTTTTTCAAACCCGAATGTTTTCGTCTGCTTTCCCTTTATCGGCAGGGGTAAGGCTTCGGTGACGAGCATCCTGTTCGGGAGAACGGGCAGGGTCGACTCCTCCCCGTCCGTAAAATCGCCCGCCCGCGCCGTGAGCCGGTAGGTGACGGCTTGAATACTCTCCGGGATCTCGATGTCCCACGAAACCGGCACGCTCTGTTCCTTGTCCACGGTAAACGGGACGGACGCATTGGTGTTTTTGAAAACGGCATCGACCGGTTTCATCGAGAAGGCGTCGAACAACATGAGGGCGGCTTTTCCGGAAAGTTTTTTTTCAGAAAGGTTGGTCACTTTCGCGGCAAAGGCGATGCGGTCCCCTTCCCTGAAAAACCTGGGGGCGTTCGGTGAGATCATGAGGTCCTTTTTCGTGACCGTTTCCTTTTCGATATACCCGTATGACATCGTTTTCGTATGCGCGAAACCGATCATTTTCCACCGCGTCAGCGCTTCGGGCATGGTGAAGGCGATAACGATCCTTCCGTCTTTGTCCGTTTTCAGGTGGGGAAAGAAAAAAGCGGTCTCGTTCAGGTTGGTGCGGATATCGATATCGGCGAAGGGCGTGCCGGGGCCGGTACCGGTGTCTTTCCGGGGCGCCCCGTCCCTGCCGTCCGCCGTCTTGTCCGTGGATATCCCGGGCGAAGGCGGCAATGCCTCGCTTTCTTCTTTCAGAAACGTATCGGCAACTTCGGGAACCATGGAGATTGAACTCCGTGCCACGGCGTACTGAAAAGAGGCGGACATCGATTCATCCAGGAATTTGAGTCTGTCATAGGTGCGGTTGTACCCTTCCTCGTATATATTCCAGTTCCATTCGACGGTGCGGGATGAAAGGGGGGCGAATGAAACATCCCCCTCCCAGTATTTTGCCGCGTACAATTGCGGAAGAAAGGTATTCGGCCATGCATGGGGAAGAAAGGAATCGAGCGAGGCGTCGTAGAGGGTCGCGGCCATTTCTGCGGCGGCCGCTTCGCCCTTCGGGCCGGAGAGTTTCAGCCGCCATTCCTCCTTTGCACCGGGGAGGAGGGTGTCCCTGAATGTCTCGAATTCGATGCCGATGTCGTCATTGTCCCAGTCCACGAACACCGGATAGTTGACCGTGTATGCCCTGTTGTGCCGGATACCGATGACGTGGACATTGAGCATGCCCCGGTGGTCCTCTTTTACCGGAAAGCGGACGGTCCTTGTTTCATTGTCGATGACGAGGGCCTTGTGTTCGACGATACGGGCCTTGTGGGAAATTTCGTATGTCACGGACACGCCGGTTTCCGTCGTACCGATTTCGAACTCGATGTCGTCTCCGGGCCTGCACGTTTCGGTGACCGGGCGTATGCGGAGCGTTTCGGGAACGGGAAGCGGGGCGGCCTTTCCGGATGAGAGGGTGAAGTAACGCTCGACGGTGATCTTCCTTCCCGAGGTGTCCGCGGACGCCATTTCGAGCAGATACATCCCCCCCTTCCACCCCGAGATGTTTTCAAGTTCGAGCGACCGGTGTTTCGCCGTGTCGAATTTTCCAGAATAAACGCGTTCTTCCCTTTTCCATGTGCGGGGTTCGTTTTCATCGTCGTAGACGTCATTGGGGAATGCCGCGTAAAAGGATTCGCGGTCCATGAGAAAGATATCCGGCCGTTCCCAGAGCCGCTCCCTGAACTCCCTCCCGGGCGGTGCGAGCCGCGTAATGGCGACCGTTCCCGAAGCCGGGATAAAGACACCGTCGAGATTCCGGCTTTTGATCGGAAACTCGCGGGGTTGTTCCCTTTCGAGGTGTTCGGGCACGTCGATCGAGAGGTCGAGCGACACATAGCCTGATCTCACCGTTATGCTGTTCGAATGGGTCTCCCCGGTCGTATCCGTGACATCGGCGTAGACCGTGTAGCTGAAGACGGGAAGCTCTTCTTCCGGGACGGAAGGATCGGGGGCGGCGGTAAACCCTATCGTGAAGGTTCCGGCGATATCCGTCGTTGCCGTTCCGTGCCTTATTTCCGTCTCGGGTGAAGGATGATAATAGCCCCGGTACCCCCACCACCGGTAGGGATACGAGGCGTTCCGCACCACGCGGAAGCGTACGGCCGCATCGGCAATTCCGTAGCCGGAGAAGGCGCGCGCCGTTCCCGTCACCGTCACCTCTTTCCCCAGCGTGACGCTTCCCTGCGGGGGGGCCATGGAGACCTCGAAGCCCGGCCGCTTGTATTCCTCGACGGATAAGGTGACGGAACCGGATTCGTTCGTTATCGACATGCTTCCGGTAAGCCGGTCAATCGGCGCGACGAAGGAGCCGCTGAACGAACCGTACTCGTTCGTTTCCAGATTCAGCTTGCTTATCTCTTTCGAATTGACGTCATGGAATACGACAATTGTCTTGTGTCGCGCTTCGGTTTTCAGCCGGTCGCCCCCGTTTTCCAGGTGGCGTATGACGATGCCTTTGAAATAGATCGTCTGGCCGGGCCTGTAGATCGACCTGTCGGTGATAAAGTAGGTCGCAAGCGGGTTTTCCTCGTAGTCCGGCGGCGGGTACTGGTAAAACTCGTCGTCGAAAAGGAGTGCATCGTCTTTCGAGGTAAAGGATATCAGGTAATCGCGTTCGAATCCCTTTTTCACTGAAAATAAACCGTTTTTATCCGTCGTGTATCGTTCGGCCTGTGTGCGCGTATATTTTTGTGTCATGGAATTCCACTTTGGTTCGATGATGTCGACCGTTATCCCCGCAAGCGGCCGGCCCGTTTCCCGGTGCGCCGCGTAATAGCGCCCGTTTCCCTCCGTCCATTCGTCGCACTTGAGAAACGAGATTTCGGTGATCCAGACCGGGGAATAGGAGATTGCGTTGCCGGCTGTGGAAAAATCCTCGTTTGCCGAGGCGAGGATGACGTAGTATCCCTTCGCAAGGCCCGGTATTGCCGTCTCTGCCTTGTGCGGCTGGAAATCCCCTGTATCGGGAATATCGACCGCCCACGCTTTACGGGCGGGCAATGTCAGGTAACTGTCGAAAGCCGCGTCATAACCCTCTGTGCGCCGTATTTCCCCGATCGTTTCACGCATCGGGCTTTCGAGCGGAACGGCGCGGAAATAAACCTTTTCGATGTTTTTGAAACGGAGAAGCGCGCGGAAGGGTTTCTCCGGAAGGTTCGCTTTTTCAATGGAGAAGTCGAGCGACTTTTCCAGAATCGACGAGCGGAGTGCGAGGCAGTCCGCCGCCCCTTCGGTGCCGGGAAAACGTTCGATCACGCTTTCACAGATTTCGTACGCCTTTTTAATATCCATGCGATGCTCGTCCGAGACTGCCGGACGATAGCGGCTGCCCTTTTCCCTGTATAATCGTGCCAGGCGGTATGAAACGAGTCCGTACGAAGGGTGCTTCCGGTATGCGGATTCGAGCTTTTCGAGGGCGCTTTCATAGTGTTTGTCCTTGTCCGGTCCGGCCGCCTGCGTTCTCACGAAGTCGAGGCGTTTCAGATCGAGGTGAATGAGGGCTTCGGGCTTTTTATCCTTGAGATGAAAGGCGGTCAGCTTCTGGAGGAGACGCAGGGCATGGAGTGTTATCGGTGAGGTGTCTTCAATCGGTATCTTCAGGGACAAAAACTCCTTCGGACTCCCGAACAAACGGGGATCGTCGAACGCGAAGGTCCCGGCCGGAGGCGTGAAACTGAAGACCATCCCGCTCGTGAAAAAATCGAGGGCCCTGTAAGCGAGAAAATCGTAGAGGGTGGGCCGGATGTCCCGCGAGTTTCCCTCTTCGAGTATGTCGCTAAATGCGTCCATTTTCTTTTTCTCAAGCAGCTTTTCGTTTTCAAGCGAATCGAGATAAAGACCGGTAATCTTATTGCCGAAGGCTGCCGCATTCCAGGTTTCGATATCGTCTTCCTCGATACCGAAGGTTTCCGTTCTGTAGGAAAATTGATATGAAAAACGCCGGAAGTAGCTGAAGTAATATTCTGCGAGAATCGATTTCAGGATCGAGGCTGCCGGTTCCTTTATTTCTCCGATTTCTCGTTCGAGGTTTTCGATGATCTCTTTATATGCGTAATCGCTTGAGAACAATTCATACGGCAGCCTGTATATGAGTATCTTAATGAGTTCGAGCTCGTCTTTTTCTTTTTTTGCCTTCGTATAGAGGACATCCAGTTCTTTCAGTATTGACGCCATGAGTCCCTTTTCCCGCAGCTGCGCTATCTTCTCCCAGCCCGAAAGATTCTCCGTGACGCCGGAATCGTTACCGGTGTCTTTTTTTATCTGTGTTTCGATGCAGGTGGAACAAAGGACGGCGGCCAGCAGGACGGCCAGGATACATTTTTTCATATGAGATCCTCCCCCGTAATTCTAAGCTATTTTTCAAGCAAAAGCCATAACATAAAAGAAAACGGAAAACGGGGAATCAGGTAACACCGCGCCTTTAATATTTCAGGTTTCCGGGTTCATATCGCGCGCCGCCCGCCGAACGGCCTTCGTCTTGACACCCGGCGGTGCGCCGTGATACCATTCTTCCCTGATATGTTGAGGAGATCTTCCTGTCTATTATTGGTATTTTTTTTCGCGTTTTATGTGTGGGGTGACGGCGATGAAAACGGGGAAAGCTCACCCGACGAGGAATTCGACTTTCCGCCGTTATCCACGCCGCTACTCGACGATACGGTTATCGGTACGTATAACGTTGAACTCGTCGCGGTCGGCGGAACGGGAACCGCGGCCGGAATCGGTTTTATCCTGTACGGGCTTTCGGATATCATCGCGCGGACGATAAACGAGGGCCGCTTCTCCCATGAAGCGGACAGGGGATTGTTTTTCGTTTCATTTGGATTTGTCGTGGGCGGGTTGTCGTTTGCCGTCCTGAAATCCGCACTGGAACCCCCGCCTCCTCAATAACTCATGCCCATCTTGATTCCCGCGCTCAGCCCGTAATCGAAATAGTAGACAAACGGGATTTTGATCCAGACAGGATCGATGCGGATACCGGCCGCCGCCGTTACTCTGAAACGGATGAAGTCCGGGGCGTTTTCGTTGATGCTTCCTTTGACCGAAAGACTGCCGGGGGTATCCACATATGAAGCCATGTCGCCCGAGATTGTGATATCCGCTTCGTCTTCGATCGACACGTATGCCCTGCCGAATAACATATCGAAGCCGCATCCGAGATCCAGCATGAGAAACCAGCCGATATCGAGGGAGGTGGTTCCCGAGACCGGTACGACGAATGTCCGGGAACAGATGCCCACATCGGGATCGGATGATATTTCCGCCTCACCGGTTATCACCGGAACAGGGCCGCCAAGGCCGTCCGGGTCCTGGGCGACGGGAATCGAAAAATCCCACTGGACCGGTTTGACGATTTTGTTGTATACGTATGAGATTCCAGTCGCCAGTGTCAGGGGCCGCCACGTCAAGGCCGGAAAAGGCTTCATATCGTCGAATAACGGGTAAAAGAGAGAAACGCCCGCGTTGAACGAACGGAACCGGTAGTCGTTATACGAGAAGCTTGACGCGCCGCAATTAATGCCGATAAGAAGACCGGGAAAAGCCGTATTGAAAATATCGAGGAAGGCTTCGGGATAAAAGAGTAGGGTAACGGTAAACAATTGCAATCCGAACCCGAGGTATGAATCCGAGCCCTCCGTGGTGTCGACGAGCGAGGAGGATATTTCCTCCGTATCGAAGGTAAACGACTGGCCGCTTACCGTCATGTCCAGGGTAACGGCGAAGCTGCCGATATTACCGGCCGCCGGATGCGCGATCGAAGAAAAGGAAAAGGCGTTCGCTTCGGAAAAGGCCTTCATCATGTTTTTCTTTTGGATTTCCGTTTCGATTGAATCGTTATAGTCGTCGAAATATTCGTCGATCGAGTTTTCTATTTCGAGTGTTTCGGCAAACGCGAACACCGGGAGCCGGATGTCGAAGACGAGATCGGCGCGCGCCGTGTATAGGGGGATTAAAAGGAGGATGCTCGATATAAAGACAAAGGCGTAACTTGGAACTAATTTTTTATACCGCATCGATAACGGTATTCTACCATGAACGGTATGGGCCGGTAAAGGGGATAACACCCGCTATGAACATAGCGGTGGCCGTATTCACGGCAACATCCGCCGTATTCATCGCGGTACCGGCCGTGAATACGCCCGGCTACATTTACGGTTGTCAGCGGATCGTGAGGACGCAGTGTCTGTCGTGGGTCTTTATGATGAAAGCGTTCTGGTTCCGGTAGTGATGGATTACGGTCCCCCCTTTTATCGCTTCGAGTCGTTTTCCGTTGAGGCGTACCCGAAACAACCCGCCGGCCGACGTGAAGACTTCGAGGTTTTCATTCGTCCGCCTGAATGTAAAGGTCGTCGCGTCGTGTTCGAGGAGACGCTTGTGGAGTTCACGGAGTCCGAGCCATTCCACCCACGGGTAATGTGTCCGGATAAAGCCGAATATCTGTGCGAACTCCTCTTTTAATGTCTCCCAGTTTTTACCGTTCGACCGTTCTTCGTCGTAGACATCGTCCGGGTGAATGAAGTGGCTGATAAATCCCGGGCCGCTCATGCCGGAAACGACGAGTGTTCTAAGCTGTTCGTCGAATCGGTATCCGAAGGAGATTCGGGGAATGAAGTAGATTGACGGAATCCTCGGGTGCGGGCCTATTTCGGTATAGGTCTCTTCTTCGGTCCCCCAACGGAGGGCCGATACGGTCCGTATGGAGGGAAAAACCCGGTGAAGGGCGATTATCCCTTCTTCCGAAATGATATTGTTGACCGCGACATACCCGAAGGGAAGGGAATTTTCCCCGAAGAGGTTGATCCATGTCTTTTTACCTTCCGTAAGGGAACCCTCCATCATCGCGATCGAAGGCCATTTGTTGATGTTCGCATTCGTCTTTTCCCTGGTGAGCGACATATGATTATAGCCGTGGAAGCCGACCTCCCTGTCGTTCGTCATGAGTTCGTTTGCCGTTTTGAGCGATGCCATGTTATCAGCGGCGAAAAACTCTCCGCCGGTAAAGGGTGGTTCGACGGTGGCATTGTAGTTGAAGATAAGGTAGGCGCTGTACGGGATCTCGAATCGGTCTATAATATTCTTGACATCGGGCCACCAGACCTCCGTATAGAATTCGGTATCGGTTGTCTCCACCGGTTCCTTTGTCACATTGTACATGGGAAGCGGCCAGTCGTCGATAAAAAGATGGCCGATGCCGAGTGTGCCGCACACGCCGACGGGCCGGACATACAGAAAGGATTCGAGGATAAGACCGACAAGTTCCGCCCAGAGAAAACCGTCCCAGTTCCAGACGAGCACCTTCCCGTTCCCCTTTTCTGCGCTCCAGAGCAGGGGATGGGTGTCGTCGAAGTCTGTTCCGAGGACCCGGGCGGTATCGTCGGGAAACAGGAAACCGCATTGCCACCTGAATTCTTCCCGTTCGACGGAAACCGATTCCCCGAGTGCGAAGCCACCGTTTATTCTGTATCCGTTCATTACCACTTCTTTTTCGGACAGTTCGCGCGCGGTCGAGGCAAGCCAGGGAACCGGCGATGAGGCAAAAAACTGGAGGAACGAGACAAGGGACCCGCCTGAATCCAGATAATCTTCGAATATCTGACCGTTCAACCCTTCAGCGGAAGCGACCATGAGCCCGACCGCGGAAAAACGGGAAAGATCGCCTGGCAGAAGCCGTTCGAACTGGTCCCTGGTGATGACGGTGAACGGAAGCTTGACGCGGGCAAGGATTTCCGTTGCGTATTCGAGGAGTTTACGGGAGGGGTCGTTCCCGGTATCGGCGATCAGACCGATATGTTCGTTTTTATATGACGGGAAGATCGCCGTTTTCAGAAATTTCCTGAAATCGATGAGTATGGTCGCCGTCCCGTCCTGGTCCATCCGGTAGATATATGTCGAAAAAACGAAACCGCCGTTCCGGTTCGATACGATCACCGGACTCGCTTCAAAATCCTCGTCCTTTCTTTTCAGGGAAAGATAGACGTCGAGGTCCCTGTCGACCTTGAGAAAATAATAGTAAAAGCTTTCCTCGGTGAGTATCTGTTTTCCGCCCGCCTCGACCATTTCCGGTACTTTCTCCGAAATAGCGATCACGTCCTTTCCCTGGGCCCATTCACCGAGATACCAGAGGCCGAGTTTCGAGAGGGTGAGGTTCAGCCGTTGTATGTCCACGTAGACCTCGTCGCCTTCTTTCCGGTAACGCCATGCGCCAAAATTATCGATGACGATAAACTTTCTTCCTTCATTGACCGAGCGGTCGATAAAATCGAGATAGGCGACCGGGTCCTCCATCTCGGGGCTGCCGTACCAGCTGATAATGACCCTTATTTCCTGCATGATCAGCGAATCGGGAATACCCGAATCGATATCCCAGTATTCGATGGTAAACCCCATATCATTGAGAATATCCGCCAGATGATAGAGAATCAGATTTTCCCTGTCCGTCTGATTCTCGGTGGATTTATAGAGGGCAAGTACCTTTTTCCCGAACAGATTGAGCCGGGATCGTTCGATCCGGGCGGCGTCCTTGATTCCGGACGATTCCTCCGGCGCTTCGGTATCCGGTGAAATCCTTTTATGCAGCGCATCACATCCGGCGATAAGAAAAAAAAACGAGATCAGTATCGCGCAGGCGGTCGCGGGGGTTTTTGCGGAATATTTTTTACTTTCTTTCCGGATCATAAAAAAACCCTCCTCGTTTTTCGATCATGATCTCAAGGATAAACGGATGTTGCGACAGATTTTTCCATAATGCCATAATTAAACTATTTGCATAAAAAGGAGAAAAGTCAAATTTTTTTATCCCGATGTATTCTCCGGTGAGACTTCCAGAAACGCGTGATGAAGCGTCAATAAGGCCTGTTCCTTGTCCCCGCTCCCCGTGACGAAACTGATGTTTCTTTCCGACGAGCCCTGCGCGATCGCGTACACATTGATCTTCTTGAGTCCCAGGGCGCTGAAGAGGCGTCCTGAAATCCCCGGCGTCCCCCTCATGTTTTCACCGATGACGGCAATGATAACCAGATCCCGAAGAAGATCGATATTCTGAATCTGTTTTGTCGCCAGTTCGTCCGCCAGCGCCCGGTTCAGCAGGTCGTGTGCCTTGACCGCTTCGTTTTCTTTCAGGGCCAGACAGATGGAATGTTCGGATGATGCCTGCGATATCATGATGATATTGATATGTGCGGCCGCTATTTCACCCAGGATTCGTGCGGCGATACCGGGAATACCGACCATCCCGCACCCTTCGACATTGATGATCGCGATCCGGTCGATACAGGCGATACCGGTAATGCATGTGGAATGACGTTTCACCGTATCCGCGATGAGGGTTCCTTTGGTTTCCGGATTGAGTGTGTTCTTTATGAGAATGTTTTTTTTCTTTTCGATTGCGGGAATCATCGTGTAGGGATGAATCACTTTTGCTCCGAAGTACGAAAGCTCCATGGCTTCCTGGTAGCTGAGTTCGGGGATGACGAACGCTTCCTTTACATACCGAGGATCGGCACTCAATACGCCGTCGACATCGGTCCAGATTTCGATGATATCCGCATCGAGTCCCGCGCCGACGATCGATGCCGTATAATCGGAGCCGTTCCGTCCCAATGTCGTGACGACACCGCTTGAAGTCGATGCAATAAAACCGGTGACAACGGGAATTCCTTTTACGCTTTTGATTCGTTTCAAAATGGCTTTATAGCTTTGTGTAAATAAAACGGCCGCGCTGCCGTGCACGTTATCGGTGATAATGACCCCGTCGCTTGCATCGATGAAAACGGCTTCATGTCCCAGGACGGGGAGATAGGATGCCATGATGCGGCAGCTGAGTTTTTCTCCGAAACTCATGACGACGTCGAGGCTTCGCGCGGAGCATTCCCGCACGAGTTCGATACCGTGCAGAATTTCCTCGAGTTCCGAAAGCATCCAAATGACCGCTTCCCTGATTTCCTTTTTTTTATTTTGAGTGAAGAGTGTTTCAACCGTATCGAGGTGTTTTTTCTTAATCTCGTTGAAGGTTTCTTTATAGCATGTTTTGCCGTTTTCGGCTTCCCTTGCGCACCCGATGAGAAGGTCGGTCACCCCTTTCATCGCCGACAGGACGAGGCAAATCCCGGTTTTTTCCGATTCACCGGCGACAATTCGCGCCACTTTTTCGATGAGTGTGCTGTTCGCGATAGAACTGCCTCCGAACTTCATTATTTTCATGCTCTCCCCTCCTTGCGGGATTTCCGTTTTACACCCGTTCGTTTTTGGAAAAAGAGTCGATATACCGGTTCGATCTTTTTCCGGCGCCCGATCATTGATGAGTATACGGTAAATTATCGCCGTTGTCCATAACGCTTCCGTTTCCGGCTGTTCGCCGTCGATTCACGGGACACTCTCTTTGCACCGCCCGACGGCGGGCATCCTCGTTTTACCGATCCGCGGCATTTTGGCAGCACGCATGCTCCGCCGGTAAACCGGATAAAATACCCAATGAGGGACTTGAACAGAACACCATAAATTAACGATAATAGAATGAGATGAAAAAGACAGCGGGGCCCGTGATTATTATGCTGATGGCAATCCTTCCCCTGTTTTCCGTGTGCACATCGGTTTCCCGGCAAAACGAAATCCATGACGCAAGCGGAGACAAGGAAGACGGTACTTTCGGAAAGGACGAGGAACAAAACGCCGGTCTCTTCGGAAGCGGCAAGACGGATTCTTCGCTTCATGACGATAAAAGCGATACGGGTGCGGCTGCCTCACCGGCCCCGTTCAGGCGGGAGAAAGTACATGATGAAATTGCGGGTCTCTTTCATTATCCGGACTACCCCCTTGTCAACAACAAAAAA
The DNA here is from genome assembly GCA_016930085.1 of Spirochaetales bacterium. Lineage (NCBI taxonomy): Bacteria > Pseudomonadati > Spirochaetota > Spirochaetia > Spirochaetales > Spirochaetales bacterium. Next base: position 30,816 of record JAFGHO010000032.1, on the reverse strand, counting down.
ATCCTCTATCTTATCCATGATTTCACGCAGGACGACGTGGAAGAAGTATGTGTGTTGAGTATAAAAAGCGACGATCCGGCGAACGCGCAGCTCGAGTTCATATCGGATTTTTCCCGCCTGTTCAAGGAAAAACGGGAAGTGTTTCCCTTTTTTTTCAATATATTTTCCCTTCACAACGACAGTTATTCCCTCGTTAATTCGATAGCCCTGGGGGAACATTCGGTGTACGGGTCGATTACAAAGTTCAACCTCGATAAAAACCAGCCCGATCCCGTCGTCATCGCTGTTTCGTTTCAAACCAAAGAGGGGTCCGTGCAGGAATGGCTTGTTTTTAAAAGTCCGGTGATTTATCCCGTTGCGACCGTCAGTCTGAAGGAGACGGTTTCGGTAAAGACCATTGTCGAGGATATCGATAATGACGGTATTCTCGATATTCTTCTGTATGAACGCGGGATGGAGGAAGGTGTCGGATATGAGACATTTCTCACATGGAAAAGGTGGAACAAAAAGAGGTTTATCGAATACAAGACAATAAATATCGTGAGAAACCTCAATGGTTTTCTCGAAGGACTCAGGGAAATTTGTCTGACCGGCAGTATCGAACAACTTCTTTCGTATTCACTCGATCCGGCCGAAAAGCGGAAATTTGAAAAATCGGGGATGACGCAGCAACAGATACTTTTTAATTTGTTCGGGTTGTCGCGTTTTTTTGAACAGGATCTTACCGGCATCAATGTTCTCGACGGGATCGAGGAGGTTGTCTTTCCCGAGATACTCGATAATCCTTTTTATGTCAAAGACGGGAAAGGTTCCTATTTCAAACTCTCCTTTCGTATCATTTATGGAAACGGTCTGTCGGTGATTCCGGAAGTCCTCATCTACATGCTCAAAAATCCCTTCGGCAAACGGCAGTTCGTCCTGTACCCGATTCCCGCTGAATAAATCGTCTCCGGTTTGTCGAGAGCCGAACGTTCCTTTATAATTCGCTATGAATTGCACAATTCGCTATGAATTGCACAATTCGCTATGAATTGCACAATTCGCTATGAATTGCACAATCATACCTTGAAGATGTCATATTATTGACATTATTATCGCCAAGAGTTACCATATCGGACTATGTATAAATATATTATCGAGGGAGGATTCCCCATACGGGGAAAAATCAGACCGAGCGGAAACAAGAATGCAGCTCTCCCCTGTCTCGCCGCGACACTCCTCACCGACGAACGGGTTGTTCTCCGCAATATACCCGATCTGGAAGACGTGACCGTTATGGTCAGGATTCTCGAAGACCTCGGTTCGAAAATCGAGCGGCCGGAAAAAAACGTCTACGTGCTTGAAACGAATAATATCAACCGCACGGAGATTTCCCCGGAATATTCCCGGATGGTCAGGGCGTCGATTCTTTTTGCGGGTCCCCTTTGCGCGAGAACAGGAAAGGTTGTCCTCCCGCCGCCGGGCGGCGATGTTATCGGGAGAAGGCGGCTCGATACCCATTTTCTCGCGCTCAAGGAACTGGGTGTAAAGATTACCATCGACGGGAAATTCGTATTCGAGGTTCAAAAACTCATGGGAACGGATATTTTCCTCGATGAAGCGTCGGTCACCGCCACGGAGAACGCGATTATGGCCGCCGTTCTGGCCGGGGGCACGACGACCCTCATGAACGCGGCATCCGAGCCGCATATTCAGGATCTGTGCGTGATGTTGAATCGGATGGGCGCGCGGATCGGCGGTATCGGTTCGAATATTCTCACCATAGAGGGCGTGAAAAAACTGCACGGTACCGAGTTTTCGATAAGTTCCGATTATATGGAGGTGGGGTCGTTCATCGGCCTCGCGGCGGCAAGCCGGGGCGAGCTCGAAATCGAGGACGCGGCCCCGCACCATCACCGGATGACAAAAATTGCTTTCGGTAAGCTCGGAATTTCATGGGAGACGGACGGAAGCACGATCTATGTTTCACCGTCACAAAAACTGAAAGTGGTTCCCGATTTGGGAGGGATGATCCCGAAGATCGATGACGCCCCATGGCCCGGCTTTCCACCGGATCTGATCAGTATCGCCCTGGTCGTGGCGACTCAGGTGGAGGGAACGATTCTCATTCACGAGAAAATGTTCGAATCCCGGATGTTTTTTGTCGACAAACTCATCGGCATGGGAGCGCGAATCATTCTCTGCGATCCCCACCGGGCCGTCGTCGCCGGGCCCACGCGGCTCAAGGAATCGGAACTCGTCTCGCCGGACGTGAGGGCGGGGATGGGTCTGCTGATTGCCGCACTCTGCGCGGAGGGCAGGAGCACGATGCATAATGTCTACCAGATCGAACGCGGATACGAGAATATCGCCGAGCGGTTGAGAATCCTGGGCGCCAGGGTCGAACGGACAAGGGAAAGTGAGGAACCCGGCTGATATGAGAAAAATTCTTGAAATATAACCGATATGTGGTATACTGGTGCGTACAGAGACATCATATGGAAGAAAGGAATATATAATGAAAAAGGCATTTGTTTTTCCCGTGCTGGTCTGCGCGGCACTTTTCTTTTCGGGCTGCTCCACGGATTCACCGCCCCTTGCCGAGGCGGAAGCGGAGCAGATGGCAATGACGGTGATGGGAAGCGTCATGCTGGAAATGTTGCCCGCAATAGGTGAGATCAACAACGTTAATCTGATGAAATCGCGGGGGACCGGAGACGGTACGTATACGAACGGATCGGGGACATGTACTATCGAAGTCGGGTATGAGTATAATGATGATGACTTTTACCCCGTCATCTGGGTCGGAAAAATAACGTTTTCCGGATTTAAAGCTCAAGGGTATTATCAGGCGGTCGCGGACGGTTCATTGACGATGACGATGACCATGGATGATTATATGAATATGGAGATGAGTTATGTAGGCGGAATGAAGATTGTCTGGAAGGGTGAACGCTACGATGTGATCTGGGACATGGAATGTTCTATGACAAACGACGGGGCAAACGCCACAGTTGATTTTTCCGGAGGATATACGGTCAATGGCTATGCATATTCGTTGAAATATTCATATACGATTCCGATACCCGCAATTCCGGTGATGTAATCGTCTCGAGATTTTTCGGCATGCTTGCTGTTGGAAGGGATGGTTCAGATCCTCCCTTCCAACAGTTTTTTTATGTGGATATCCCCGCCCGCTTTTACTATACTATAATCGTGTCAACCTGAAGACTATTCTGAAATGATGAAAAGGAAGCGTATGAACAAACTGTCGTTCCACATACTCGTTACCGGCGTCACGCGGGGGCTTGGACTCTCCCTCGCGGATTTTTTTCTTGAAAACGGTCACCGTGTTATCGGTCTCGGAAGACGGAAAAGCGACGGGATGAAGGATCTTGAGAAGAAACATGGAGAACGGTTCGCATTTTATGGTGCGGATGTGACAAATGAAAAGCAGTTGCTGGATGCATATGAGGCCATAAAAGGGAAAACACCCCATCTCGATATTCTCGTCAATAACGCGGCGGTTCATCTCGAACAGCAAAAACCCGATCTCGACGAGATCGATTTCTCCGTCTACCAACAGACCTTTCTCGTCAACTCGATTGCGCCCCTGATGGTGATAAAAGCCTTTATCCCCCTCCTCAAAGCGGGCGACAAAAAACTCGTGATCAATATATCATCCGAAGCGGGATCGATCGGGAATGCCTGGAGAAAAACCGAGTATTCTTATTGTATGTCCAAAACCGCCCTGAACATGGCTTCGAAAATTCTCCAGACACGGTTCAGGGAAGAGGGGATTAAAATTCTGGCGATGCATCCCGGATGGTTCAGTTCCGATATGGGCGGCAAAGAGGCACCGATAACTCCGGAGCAGGCGGCTGCCAGAGTCGGCAGGACCATATTGAAGAAATGGTCGCTCAAGGACCCGATTTATATCGACGCCGACGCCAAGGAGATGGTCTGGTAGGGCGGGCTGAACCATGAAAAAGGTGTCAATCGGTGAGTTTCCCCGCGATAACGATCAGCCCGGCAAAGATGAAGATAAACTGGATGGCGATGCAGACCGCTAGCGATACGAGAAGGGGGAAGATGAGCGTGAAAAAATCAAAGAGCGTCATCATACCCGTCATGAAAAACCGGATGAAAAGTGTGACGACAATGGGGAATACGGGGATAAAGATCATGGTAAACAATGACGGACGATCTTCATAACGGGAACGGCACGCCCAGCCCAATGCGATCGCGAAGAGGGAAAATACGATGAAGAGAAAGGGTAACATGCATCTTGTCACAATTTCAGCATCGACCGTTTTTATCGAATAACCCGCCTTTTCGTATTCCCGATTGAATGCAATTGAAAGGAGTTCCAGCAGTCCCGTTTCCCGGAGATTGTCCGGCGTCGATCTGAAATTCTTGAACAGGCTGATGTCGGGCGAAAGCGGGAGTATGTTTTTGAGTTCATTCCCTTCTTTTTTCGATTGAATGAAATAGACGGGAAGCAGATCCGTTCCCTGCCTGAGGCCGCTTCCCCGAACCGGTGAGTTTTTATAGATACAGTTGAAATTAATATGGTGGCTGGACCGCTTTTTTTCCTTTCCGCCCGAAAGCATCGAGGTATCGACAAACATATACTTGCCGTAGGGGGCCAGATAATGACTCAGGATGGTTCCGGAAGGGGAAACGCGCATCACCTCGGTATTAAAGAAATATATCCCCTCATCGACACGGACCATTTTTTCGACGGAAACATACTCGGCTTCCGTTTCATCAATCTGATTGGAAAAGAGGATATCCCGGACACCGACAAGAAGGTCGAGATGTTCCAATTCTTCATAGAAGAAAGCGAGTTTATCGAGAAATTCCCCTTCGATTTTTGCCAGGTAATCGCTTGCGTCCTGATCGGCCGGGTACTCCTCATGTAATTCCTTGAACAGATAGTATGCCGATATGAACTCCCCGCTTGCCAGTTTCTCGTATCCTTCCTGTTTTTTCAAATACAGACTCCGGATTCTTTCATCTTCCCCGGACAGATCGTATGATTTTATCTTTTCCATTGATGTAACGATCATATTTTTTGCATCAACCCTTGTGTTGTCAAGCCGAAAGGCCATTGAGGCGTAATAGTAAGCGGAATAATAATCCTCTTTTGCGTACATTCTGTTTGCGTTTTCCATAAGACCGTCGGCATCGAGTCCTTCGATACGGGCTTTCCCCTGATCCTCCTGCTCCGCCTTTTCATGATGCCCGCTTTCTGTAAGCGGTATTTCTTCGTTTGAAATAACGCGCCTGATTTTCCTTTCAAGTTCCTGTGCGGGTTTGTATTCCGGATTGATGGAGAGAGACGAGTCGATATATAGAAAGGCGCTCCGGTAAAGCCGTTCTCTCTCGTCTCCTGTGGCTTTATCCGCGTCAATCGTTGCCTGTTCCGCCTGTTCGTAATAACGTTGTGACAGCATGCTTTTGGATCTGTTTTCATTAATGCCGGTGATGACGGCAGGCTGAACCCATATGATGATCGCCGCATATATCATGGATATGATGATAAAAAAGATGATGACAGACGTGACGATCCTGTGGATACCGGAACGTTTCCCGATACCGATCGCGGCAAATTCGACGAAAAGCGAATAGGCAATGAGGACTCCCGTTGCATGAATGGGAATAAGGTATTCGATAAAAAGGTCGAGACCGCTTTTTGCCGCGGTATCGAGACGGAAATAGGGAAGAAGGTCGGGCGGCGGGAAGATGAGACAGAAGAGGAACAACCCCAGATAGCTGACAAGATAGGTGACGAGTAAAATTGGAACGACTTTGTTCAAACTCGATCTAAGCACCTGCGGTTTCCTTTTTTTCGAATCCCGCCGGTATAAAGAGTATGTCGATGAGAAAGAGGAGCGCGCCGGTAATAATCAAGGCAACGGCCGGAACCATTGATGATAGCGTTATCCCTTTCATGAGTTTATCCAGTTCGATGAGCAGGATATTTTTGTAAAGCCTGTAGAGAAAAAAGACACCGGTTATGATAAAAAACATGAAACAGAGATTAAAGAGGGGCCATTTCGATATTCTCATGAAAACACCTGTGGTCATGAAAAAGAATGAAAATGCAAAACAGTAGATGTAGAACCCGATTCCTCCCGATACGACGAGCTGGATCAGGTCACGTACAAAATCTCCGTACGCGGAAAAAAACTCACTGGTAAAAAAATCATTCGATCCGGCACTCCGGTACGGGTTCCCGACCGGCAGAGAAATCATTTCTCTGCCGTCACCGGATAAACTCAGTCTGATGATATTACCGCTTATCCTGCCCACACCGTTTCTGTAAAATGCCATACGGGTTCTCATGCTTCCCGGAGAGAAGACGAGGGTATTGGAGAGTGTGTTGTTGTCGATGGCACCTGTATTGATCGTCGCTTTTTCGGCATTATAGAACTTTCCGGGAAGGATAATCTGTTCGACTGTTTTTCTTTCCGATTGGCCTTTTGGTGTAATGGCGGTAAAAAAGATCATCCCGGCCGCGAGTACGACAAACGCTGCACCGGCGACGAAAATAACCGTAAAGAATCTGTAGCCCGGTGTCTTGAGCATTTTAAAAAAAATGAAGATGTAGGCGAGAAGGACGGATGCGGGAAGGGCGTAGAGAAAAGCGAACGGAAACGCTGAAAGAATAAACCCGATCGTTATCTGGCCCGCCTCGATATGTTCGGCGAGAACCTGATTCAGCACATGAATCGAGGTGAGAAGAAGAAATATAACGATGAGGACAAACAGAAATATAAAAGGCATGAATATTACGTTTTTCACAAACCATAATGCTATCATGTTGTCTCGATTAGTGCAAGAAAGTTTATCGTCTTGACTGAAAATAGTTTTATCTTTACATTAGGGGGAACATCCTATAACGAGAGAGGAATAATCAAAAAAATGAAAAAAAGTACTCTTTTTTTACTTATTATTCTCCTGAGTATCGTCCCCGCTGCCCTTTCTTTCGGGGATACGGGAGAAAGCGGCGGGGCGAGTCTCATGTTGATCGCCTGGATCGGTTCGATCGCGGCGCTTGTTTTTGCCCTTGTCCTTGCCCTTACCATCCTTAAAAAGGATGCGGGAACGGATAAAATGAAAGAGATCAGCAGGCATGTCCAGAAAGGGGCCATGGCCTACCTGAAGCAGCAGTATAAGGTGGTCGGAATTTTCCTTCTGGTTCTTTTTATAATTTTCCTTGTTCTTTCTTTCGGGTTTGATATTATATCCGGGTTCGTTCCGTTCGCCTTTATCACAGGCGGGTTTTTCTCCGGGCTTGCCGGATTTATCGGTATGTATATCTCGACACGGTCGAACGCCCGTACCGCGTGGGCGGCGCGTAAATCCCTGAACGCGGGACTCCGTGTCGCCTTTTCATCGGGGACGGTGATGGGGATGGTCGTCGTCGGGCTGGGGCTCCTGGATCTTTCGATCTGGTGGACCCTTCTCAGGTGGCTGTTCCTCGAGACACTCCACTGGATAAAGGATGTGAATGAAATACCGCCGATCATGATCACCTTCGGAATGGGGGCTTCATCCGTCGCCCTCTTTGCCCGTCTTGGAGGCGGTATTTTTACCAAGGCGGCAGATGTGGGAGCCGACCTTGTCGGCAAGGTCGAAGCGGGGATACCTGAAGACGATCCGAGAAACCCGGCAACGATCGCGGACAATGTCGGAGACAATGTGGGCGATGTCGCGGGAATGGGCGCGGACCTTTACGAATCGTATGTGGGTTCGATCGTCGCGACAATGGCATTGGGATCCGTCGCCTTTACCGGCAGTATGTTTCCGGCGAATATGGCCCTGAATGCCATACAGATTCCGGTGACGATCGCAACGATCGGTGTGCTTTGCTCGATTATCGGAACGTTCCTGGTGCGGACAAAGGAGGGGGCTTCACAGAAGGTTCTTCTCCGGTCATTACGAACAGGGGTCTATACGTCGACCGTCCTTATCGCGATATGTTCCTTCATTCTTGTATGGTTTATTATGGGTCCCGGGTACATCGGTATATGGCTTGCCATGTTTGTCGGTCTTCTCGCGGGGAATATCATCGGTATTTTCTCCGAATACTATACTTCCGACCATTACAAGCCGACACAAAGGCTTTCAAACGAATCCCTTACCGGCCCGGCGACCATCATTATCGCCGGTCTTTCCCTTGGAATGGTTTCTACGCTTATTCCGGTCCTGACCGTCGTTGCCGCCACCCTCGCGGCATATTTCCTCTCTGGAGGAGGGGGACAGGGACTTTACGGGATCGGAATGGCCGCGGTTGGTATGCTTTCGACCCTGGGCATCACGCTTTCGACCGACGCGTACGGCCCGGTCGCCGATAACGCGGGAGGTATCGCCGAAATGGCGGGTCTCGAAGCCGAAGTCCGGGAGAGGACGGACGCCCTCGACGCCCTGGGAAATACCACGGCAGCCACAGGCAAGGGATTCGCCATCGGGTCGGCTGCACTCACCGCACTCGCGCTGCTTGCCGAATACGGTAATAAAATCCTGGAGTTCATGCATAAGAATATCGAATCCATTTCGGCTTCGTTCCGCTCCTTCTATTCCGGGATAATCGATTTCGGGGCGTGGATGGCGGTTCCGGCCGAAAACGCGGTCAATATCGATTTTCTCAAGATCAATCTCCTGAATCCGGTCATCCTTATCGGGCTGTTTATCGGGACCGTACTCCCCTTTGTTTTTTCCTCCCTTTCGATGAGTGCGGTGGGCCGCGCGGCCGGCGATATGGTTAAGGAAGTAAGGCGGCAGTTCAAGGAGAAGAAGATCCTCGAGGGGAAAGACGAGCCGGATTACGCTGCGTGTGTGGCCATTTCCACAAAAGGGGCGCAGCGGGAGATGATCCTCCCCTCGCTTCTGGCGATTATAGCGCCGATCCTTGTCGGTATTATTTTCGGCCCTTTTGCCGTGATCGCCCTTCTGGCCGGAGCCCTTGCCTCCGGGTTTGTTTTGGCCATCATGATGGCGAACGCGGGCGGTGCTTGGGATAACGCGAAAAAGTTTATCGAAAAAGGACAGCACGGTGGAAAAGGTTCCGAAGCGCACAAGGCGGCGGTTGTCGGCGATACGGTCGGGGACCCCTTCAAGGATACTTCGGGTCCATCGATCAATATCCTTGTCAAACTCATGAGTATGGTATCGATCGTTTTCGTGGGGCTGTTCATCACCGTGAACAACATGATCGTTCAGGCGATCGTACCGTAATAAATGAAATATTAAGAAACGGGGCGGGCGCGGCATGTCCGCCCCGTTTTTGTGCGCCTGGTGTGGTGATCAGCATGAAAACACGGACATATGTCCTATATATTTGCGGGAAAAACAATGGTATATATGATAAATGAAATGATTAAAAACCGATATAAACAATCTGTCGGAAGATTAAAAATCAATGGCTGTGGAGGTTTATCATGCAATCGTATCTTTTTTTTGGGGGAAAGACACTCCGTTGCGGGCTTATTTTTCTTTTTCTTTTTATCTGTCTGAGTACATTCGGACTCGATGTCACCTTTACCATCGATACCGAAACCGATAACAAGCCGATCAGTCCTTATATTTACGGGACAAACCAGCTGCTTACCGGAACGGAAAACTGGACCGTTCGGAGGATTGGCGGAAACAGGACAACCGGCTATAACTGGGAAACCAATGCATCGAATGCGGGTGAAGACTGGCACAACAGCAGCGACAATTACCTTTGCGATTCGCTTGATGTACCGGACAATATGTTCGAGACGCCGGCGGCTGTCATGACCGTTGCCCGTGAGGCAGACGTCACAAAAGCCCGTGCGACAATTGTCACGCTTCAGATGGCGGGTTATGTGTCGGCGGACAAAAACGGAGAAGTTGCGGAAAGCGAAACGGCTCCGTCGCCGAGATGGAAGGAGGTAATAGCGAAAAAGGGATCGGCCTTTTCCCTCAATCCCGATACCGGGGACAATTATGTGTATATGGACGAGTTTGTCAATTTTCTCGTGAACAAAAACGGCCCCGCGGGGAGTGCTTTGGGCATCCGGTTCTACTGCCTGGACAATGAACCCGCACTCTGGCCTTCCACCCACCCCCGGATTCATCCCGATGAGTCCGGGTGCCGTGAAATAATCGAAAAAACCGTCGCCCTTGCTAAATCGGTCAAGGATGTGGATGCTGAAGCCGAACTTCTGGGACCCGTTCTTTACGGGTTTGCCGCGTTCAGCAGCTTTCAGGACGCCCCCGACTGGGAATCCGTCCGCGGCGGTTACGAATGGTTTATCGACTATTATCTGGATTCAATGCGCGCCGCTTCCAATTCGGACGGCAGAAGACTGCTCGACGTCCTCGATGTTCACTGGTATCCCGAAGCGCAGGGCGGAGGACAGCGGATCGTATTCAATGGTGCGGGAAGCGATGAAACGTGCAAAGCCCGTATTCAGGCCCCCCGAAGCCTCTGGGATCCTTCCTATACGGAAGACAGCTGGATCGGGGAATGGTTTTCCGATTTTCTCCCCCTGATCCCCCGGCTAAAGCAGTCGATCGACGGATATTATCCGGGAACGAAATGCGCGGTCACCGAATACTGCTATGGCGGCGAAAACCATGTTTCAGGCGGTATCGCGACCGCCGATGTCCTTGGCATTTTCGGTAAATACGGCGTGTACCTCGCCAATTACTGGCAACTCGAGGATACCACCCGGTATACGAGTGCGGCGTTCAAAATATACAGAAACTATGACGGTAATAACGGCACATTCGGGGACACAACGGTGAAGGCGGAGACGAACAATGTGGGCGACAGTTCAGTCTACGCATCGTATTTCAGCGGTGATGAGTCCGAACTCCATATTATCGCGATCAATAAAAATTACGATCAAAGCATGAATGCGATCTTTGCCATCAGCGGAAATATCGATTACTCCTCCGGGGAAGTATGGGCGTTCGATTCCGCCGGCTCTTCGATTACAAAACGTACGGGGATTTCCTCGATAACAGGGAACCGGTTTGTTTGTACCCTCCCGAAGCTTTCCGTTGCACATATCATCCTGAAGAGCCGGCCGGTTTCCCACTCCGCGATGGGGGATGTCAATGACAACGGGAATATCGATATCGTGGATGCCCTCCTCGTTGCGCAGTATTATGTCGGACTGGACCCGGCTAATTTCATTTTCGACAGGGCGGATGCAAATTGCGACGGTGTGATAAATATAGTGGATGCCCTTCTTATCGCGCAATACTATGTGGGGCTTGTTGAAACCTTTTGTTGATCGGAGCCGGCACCGGAACCGGATGTCTTATGGCTCGGTGCCGGAAACCGTTTATAGTGATAGGCGGCGGGCCCGGACATTGGAAGGCGTCAATATTTCATTGGATTACAGAGGTTTTTTTCGCAATCGGCCACGCGGCCGCAATTGAAGCAGATATACTGCGGGTCCTTTGTCAGTTTCATGATGTCATCGAACAGCTCCCTGCTCGCAAGCACACAGAGATGCCCTTCGTGATCGCCTTTGCATTTTTTTTCCGCCATGTGGTATGCTCCTTGTTCGTTATGGTACGTTTATAACAACCCGGGGTTTCCTTGTCAAGGCGAGAAATGTTTTTTATATTGTACAAAGGTCGTTATTGTGCTATACAATGCTATAAAAATGAAAAAATTTGTTTTGGTTCTTGATGTCGGAACGACAAATATCAAGGGATTTCTTTTTGATAAAAATGGTTCGATCGTCCATGAAGTACGGGCGAAACCTTCCTATATTATCAACGAGGAAGGCCAGGTTGAACAAGATCCAGGTCAAATCTGGAAGATGAGCAGGCAGGTGATCGCGGATGTCCTTTCAACCAAAAAATACACGGCGGACGACATCGTCTCCATGGGTATTTCGACACAGCGCGCTTCATTTCTTTTATGGGACAAAAAAACCGGAAAACATTACACGAACATCATCACCTGGCAGGACAAACGGTCCGCGGCGTACGCAAAAGAAAAAACGGGGCTTTTCTGGCTGCGTATCCTGAGGCGAATCGTCGGGATGCTCTGTTCCGTAATCCCGAACACAAAACTCACGACCATATCGATTCTGAAATTCGATTCCGTCCATGCCTCCTCGAGGACGGGGTACCTGCTTCAGAAACATCCCGAACTCAATGAAAAGGTGAAAAAGCCCTCATCGCAGGTCGCGTGGGGAACGATCGATTCATGGATACTCTGGAACCTCACCGGGGGAAAGGTCCACGCAACGGATTATTCTTCCGCATCTTCGACCGGGATTCTCGACCCCTTCACATTGAAGTGGAATCCGATCGTGCGGGGGATTTTTAAAATTCCCGAACATATCCTCCCGGAAATCAGGGAAACGAGGGGGAATTTCGGCACGACGACCCTTTTCGGCGGCGGGATTCCCATCCTCGCGATGGTCGCGGATCAGCAGGCGTCACTGTTCGGCCAGCTTTGTTTCCGCTACGGCGATATGAAATGCACGAACGGGACAGGTTCCTTTATCGACATAAACACAGGGAAACGCCCGTTCGCCTCGAAACGAAGGCTTTATCCGCTTGTCGCGTGGCGGGTGAACGGTGAAACCACCTATATGCTCGAGGGCCAGTCGCAGAATACCGGCAACATCATCGACTGGCTCAAGGATGAACTCAACCTCATCAAGCACCCCGATGAATCGGAGGCGCTTGCCGGTGAAGTGGAATCGACCAACGGGGTCTATTTCCTTCCCGCTTTTACCTCCGGGCTTACCTTTCCGTACTGGGACCCCACGGCAACGGGGAACTTCTTTGGAATCAGTCTGGATACAAAAAAAAACCATCTCATCCGGGCGGTGCTCGAAGGACTCTGCTTTCGTATCAAGGACATTGTCGACGGGATCGGAAGCGATACGGGGATCAGACCCGGAAATATCAAACTCGACGGGGGGGTTTCCAGGAACAGATTTCTCTGCCAGTTTTTAAGCGACATTCTCGGTTTTGATGTCGAATACTTTCCGCACCCCGAACCCACGGCACTCGGCGCCGCCTACATGGCGGGACTCGCAGCCGGATTCTGGAAATCTGAAGACGAACTCGAAGGCCTCGCGAAAAAGGGTGTCGCCTATCATCCGACAATAGACGAGAAGGAGCGGAAAAGGCGGTATGAGGGCTGGAAAAACATTATCAAGAGGTCCCTGGACTACCGTCTGCGGTAGGAGGGGAGGCCGATTGACCGCTTCCCCGGACTTTTCACGAAACAATCCGTAGAAGATACAAATCGAACACGGCCCTGAAAGCCGGTCCGCCGTCAATCCCGCTGCTCGTACTTTTTATTCATATCCCTGAGGTTCTGTTTGTTGATAATGAGATTGTGGTTGATCGCGAGAATCAGGTCATTGAACTCTTCCTGCTGTCTGGGGGGGATTTTTTTCAGGTAATTGATATTCTTTTTCCAGATGAGCCAGTCCCTGAGACCGATGCATTGCGTATGGATACTGTCGAGGGAGGAGATGCTGTTGTCAATGACATTTTCCATTTCCTTGATCGTGGTAATGCTGGTGTTCTTCGTATAGGTGTAGAAATCAAAGGTGTTTTTGATTTTTGTCAGAAAATTCCTGAGAGAAGCGACATCGTGCAGCAGGTTCCTCACCGATGTCTGCCGGCGTTCGATTCTCCCCGACCGGGAGGAATAGAAAAAGACGAGGTCTTTTTTGGGAAAATCTATCCCGGCTCCCGTAAACAGTTTTTTGACGAAATTGATGATCTGCTGGAAAATCGTAAGCGGCTGATAGTATTCATACACGGATGAGAGAAACTGTTCGAGATTCGTCAGATTCTGTATCTGGGCGATGGAACGGTTGGCGATTTCCTTGAGCCTGAAGACCCTCCCGGATCGTGTTTGCGTGTCCTGTGTCGCGTATCGCGACCGTATCTCGCGCTCGAAACTTTCGTCGGATTTCGCGAGGTCGGCAATACCCACCACGACAAGATCCTGAAGATATTCCAGCGACAGTTCCCTGCATTTTTGACGGATCGATTCGTCGTACTTTTTAGTGTTTTGAATATAGAGGGCGTGGGACCCGACAAGACGTTTGAGTTCGGGGCGAAGCTTGATTCTGTATTCGTCCTGTTTGATCGTGATAAAGCGCTCGATATAAGGATTGATATTGTTTTCAAAGACCTGTGCGATCGACTCCCTGATGTTCTTGGCAAGATTGAGACGCTGTGACGCAAGAACGGAAAGGTGATCGTGGGAATACAGCCGCTGGATAAAGGCGATGATATATGTGTTGAGTTCCTTCATCGTGTTGAGGGAGGCGATGGACATGGATTCCGGATTCTTGAGCGAGATATTTTCGATAGCCTGGATATTATTCAATACCGTGACGATCAGGTCCGCGTTGTTCTGTATCTCTCCTTCGAGACTCTGAAGGGTGAATTGGGGGAATTGAAGCGTTTCGGCGGAAGGATCGAGTGATTTCTTCCATTCCTGATTCGAGGTGAATGCGTTCGTAAAAACATTGTCCCGCAGATTGATAATTGAATCATAGATCTGGGTATAAAACGACTGTATAAACTCGGTCGCTTTAATGAGATTTTGAAGTTCCTTCTCGACGATCTGCTGTATGGATTCCTTTTCCTGTGCCATCTTACCGGACATAATATCCTATGATAGAAAGCGATGCAAGGCTGTTTTGAACCGGCTTATCGGCAATATCGCATTCGGAATGCACTCTGTCTGCCGGAGACTGTATGTGAAAACCGCACTAAATTACTTTTCTTCCCGAAAGGGGCGCGGTAATGAATCTCGAAAGGAGTTTCGGTCCGGACATCCATCGAAAGCGGGTACCGTGTTTTTTATTGCGGATAAGCCGCGGGACGAGCCACGCGGCAACGGTTTCCGGTTTATCCGCGATGATATTCAGAATTTTTTTGAATCGTGCGAATTTTTCCCTGTTTTCTTTCATGGGGAGGAGGACAAAATCGGTGACCATCATACCGGGCTGGATGGTCCCGACGATCACTCCCTTGTTTTTTGCTTCCTGCACAAGACCTTCGGTAAAATAGGCGACCGCGCATTTACTCGTTCCATACAACGTGAGGTTGTCCATGTGTCTGCCGTCGCTTCCCCATCCTTCCAGATTGTAGATTGCGCCGAATCCCTGTTTCACCATATTGTTGAAGGCGATACGGGAACCATACACAACACCGAGGATATTCGTTTTCACCAGCGCATCGATATAAAGCGCGGGTATATCCCAGACCGGGGCGTCGGGCTGACTTACCCCCGCGTTGTTGATCCAGATATCGATCCGGCCCCATTTCGAAGCGGCTTCCTTCCAGAGGGCCGATACCTGATCGTAAGAGGTCACATCGCAGGGTTTGAGAAAAAGAAGATTTCCCGAGTCGGTAAGTCCGGCCGCGGCACGGGTTACCCCGGCATCACTTCTTCCCGATAAAGCCACCTTCCATCCGGCATTCAAAAACTCTTTTGCCATGGCAAAACCGAATCCCCTTGTGCTTCCGGTAATAACGACATGTCCGGCCATATGGTATCCTCCCGATGTTTTTCTCTTCACGTATTACCGTCCGGAAATAACGAGAAAGGCGCCGGCTTCCTTTGCGGCCGGAAAGGTTCATCGCTTCTGTTTTCCATCCGGACGGACGACAAATCCTCCGTCAATATAATACTGTCTTCACATATATAATAAAAGATAGGCATCGGGACAAGTATAAAAAGGTATGTCAATAAGGGAGATAATGATACAGCGCCAGGATTTCCGATGCACCGAGTTCTTCTTCATACAGCCGGAGGTCGTCGATGTTGCCGTTGAATCCGGCGTAATCGATATCCCGCGGTGCGCAGCCTATCCTCAAGGGGAGTCGACACACCGCGATCCCCATGGGATTAGAGCCGGTATCGATTTCACGGGTCAGGATGCCGTCGATGTATGAACGCATTTTCCCGCCGGTTTTCCATGTAAGGACGATATGAGACCAAATACCGGGATGGACGTCGCCGATGTCGACGGCGAATCGTGTATTGGCCGAATCCCATATCTCGTGTTTGATTTGTCCGTTTCCAATCCCCATCACGGGAATAATATACGGCAGACGGGAATGATTCATATGACTTCGTCAGGTAGTCGCCATTGTAACGATAATACCGGTAGAGGGTAAAAAACAGCAATATGCCGTCGATTGGTTGCCGTTAGCAAACGGCTTCAAAAGACGGTTGCTCCTTTGCAGGCGGATTTTTACTTGTAAATTATTCGGGATGAATGGTTTAGAAGAATCCGGTTTATGCATTTCCTTTGCTCATGCGCCGGTTATATTATGCCGATGAGGAAAATAAATTGTCAGGCGGCCCGTATATTACGGCCGGAACGGGAAGCGGTATTACCTGTAATAAATGAATCACGAACCCGTCGGTCGATTTCATGGAGGAAATAATGAAACATCCGGCTCTGTTGATTATTATCCTGTTCGTCATCTCTGGCCTTTTTTTATCGTGCGGCATGGTCCCGGAGAAAGACTCGATTGAAAACACGATTAAAAACGCTTCTTTTGAAGATATTCGCATGGACTGGGTATCCCATTGGCATAAACGCGCCCTGTACGAGGCCGGAGATCATGTCAATTATGCGGTCGCCGAAGGAACCGCCCATACGGGGAAGCGGTCGGTCAGGATTGAGAACACCCGGCCGAATGACGCCAGGGTATATCAGTATATCACGGTTTTGCCGGAGACGATCTACAAAATTACCTGCTGGATAAAAGCAATTGATATACGGGGCAGTCTCGGCGCCAATATCGCCGTCCTTGATTCATCGGCCCATTCGAATGACTACAGGGATACGGGGGGAAAATGGGAAATGGCGACTCTTTACGGTATGACCGCCCCGTATCAGACACAGATGCCCGTGGCCTTGAGGATCGGGAGCTGGGCGGCCGATTCCGAAGGAGCCGCCTTTTTCGACGATATACGGATCGAACAGGTGACGGGGAAGCCGGCGAATTCGAAAATACATTCGTTCGCTTTCAATGAAAATTATTCCGATGAAAAAGCCGATGAATACTTCGCGCGTGTCAATAACATACACTACACAAGGAGAAACCTTCATATGTCGCTTTTTATCTCACTCTGTATGCTCGCCGCAAGCATATGTTTTTCATTGTATATGCTGATACTCAGGGGCAAAAACAATACGCTGGATACGATCGTCCGGAAAACGTTTACCCGGTGGTTTTACGTCCCGATGGCGCTGTTTTTTGTCCTGTTTTTTATCGTTCATCTGAACGCCCCCTCGCCCCTGACAGCCCTTGATGTCCAGCTTTGCTTTGCGCTTTTTGTGCTTATGGCGGCAGGAATAATGGTCTATCTGTACCGGTTGAAACAGCTTACGTGGACAAACGTGATAAAGATCGTCATTTTTCTCGGTATCGCCTTGCGGCTTTGTTACTTTCTCTATTCGCCTTTTACCGATATTATCGGCGGACGCCAGCATGACCTGTGGGGGGCGTGGAGTCACACCGAATACATCAAATATATGGGCAGGACGTTCCTGCTTCCTCCGGTCGGCACACACGAAGCTTACCATCCGCCCCTCCATTATCTGCTGAGTGGTATCGTATTCAGGATCGCCGAAAGTTTCGGCCTCAATGAGGTGAACGCGTTCAGGGCGGTGCAGGTGTATCTGCTCTTTATTTCCGCCGTCCTTCTTCTCGTCATTTACCGCATATTCCTGTTGCTCAAGTGCGATGAACGGGTCACCCTCATCGGCATGGCATTTGCCTGTTTTCTGCCGAGCCTGATCTTCATGTCGGTTTACCTCAATAACGATATGACCCTCGCGTTTTTCTACACGATCAGCTTCTATTATCTACTCAAATGGGCCGGCGATTCATCGGTCAAACACACTGTTCTCTTCGCCGTTTTTGCCGCACTCTCCGTTCTTTCAAAAAAATCGGCGCTCATTATTTTCCTGGTCGGCGGTATTGTCTTTCTGGTCGAACTGGTGAGAAACCGCATCGACTTCAAACGCTACATCAGACTCGCTTTGATCTTTCTGGCGATAGCCGTTCCCCTTGGCCTGAGTTTCCAGATCAGGAATTATATTCTTTTTCAGCAGGACCTTGGGTATGCGGTCTCGGTGACCGGTCCGGTCATGCCGAGTAATCCCTATAACCTCTTCTACGTCTCCGTGGAAAAACTACTCGAACATCCCTTTGTCCTCGAAGACGGCGCGGACAGGATCTTTCTTTTCATGGAGTTTATCCGGACATCGGTATTCGGCGTTTTTTTCCATAACGAGGCGCTTCCCGGAATCGGCGATGTCGCGGTTTGTCTCATGTTTTTCTATCTCATCACGCTCGGGCTGCTCGTCCTTTACTTTCTGCTGAGCGGGAAAGGAGAACTCGAGGGTAAAGGATATATCCTGTTCGTCAATTTCGCGGTCTCGATCCTCTTTTATATATGGATGCATTTCTCGTCGCCCTACCATACAACCCACGCGTTCAGATATATCGCGCCGTTTATCTGTGTGTCGTTCGGTTATTACATCGGTAAATCACAGGTCAGGTTCGGGGGTGTGAAGTATCCCGTACTCAGGTTTATCGTCAAAGCGCAGTTTATCGGGTTTTGTATCGCATCAGCGGCCTTCATTATGTCGATAGGGTTTTAACTCATGTTTTTCTTCATAATCCCGCCGGCGGGCACGTGGCGCGGCTGTTGTAAGTGTTTTTGTTATAGACAAATAAGCGATCAGTCCTCAGTCTGTACGCCGTTTGTGAAAAGCCGGATGAGACTCCTCCCTTTACAAAACCTCTTATACTTATTATAGTCGGTCATAAACAGAGGATACCATATGGACGTGACTCGTATCATCGAACAACGGCAGCCCATAACCTCAGCCATCAAGCACGGGAGCGGACGCTCATGAACGTACTTTTTCTGACCAATGAATACCCCCCGCACGTCTACGGCGGGGCCGGAGTGCATGTGGATTACCTTTCCCGCAGTCTGTGTTCCTTCGCGAATGTGGAAGTCCGCTGCTTCGGCGACCAGCGGTCCGCCTCGGAGAATCTGACCGTCAGGGGTTTTCCCGTTGCCCGGGACCGTATTCAGACGGCGCCCGATATATTGCGCTCGACGATCGGGACGATCGACCGGTGCGTGCAGTTCAACGCGCTGCCGGTTGCAGCCGATGTCGTCCATTGCCACACATGGTATTCCCATTTCGGCGGCATACTGGCGAAGCTGCTTTACGATGCCGCCCTGGTCATCACCACCCATTCCCTGGAACCGCTCCGGCCATGGAAAAAAGAGCAGATCGGGCGTGGTTTTAATTATTCCTCATGGATAGAAAAAACCGCACTCGAGATGGCCGATGCCGTCATCGCCGTCTCCCGGTCGACGAAAGAAGATATTTTAGCCCATTTCAACTGCGATCCGGACCGTATCGCGATTATACCCAATGGCATCGATACCGGCGAGTATAGAAAAACGGAGGAGCGTGAGGCCCTCGACCGCTACGGGATACCGCGCGACCTCGAGTATATTCTTTTTGTCGGTCGAATTACGCGGCAGAAAGGGATCATCCATCTCGTGCGCTCAGCGACATACCTCGATCCGGATATCGGGATCGTTCTTTGTGCAGGGGCACCGGACACCCCCGAAATTGCGCAGGAGATGAAGGAAAAAGTCGCCGAATTGAAAAAAACGCATCCCCATGTCTATTGGATCGAAGAGATGCTTCCAAAAAACCGGATCGTCCAGTTTTACAGTCACGCGTCGCTGTTTTGTTGTCCGTCGATCTACGAACCGTTCGGAATCATCAACCTCGAAGCCATGTCGTGCGGAACTCCCGTTGTTGCGAGCAAGGTGGGGGGGATACCGGAGGTCGTCGTTCATGATGAAACGGGTCTTCTCGTTCCCCTGGAACAGGAATCTTTGCCTCCTTTCGAAGCGCGGCATCCGGAGAAATTCGCCAGGGATCTCGCTGCCGCGATGAGTTCCCTCATGTCGGATGGTGAAAAGAGAAAGGCGATGGCGGAGGCCGGCAGGAAGAGGGTATGCGATCATTTTTCCTGGCATGCGATTGCGGGAAAGGTATATGAATTATATCAGCATGTTCAAGGAGGATAATGACAGGATGAATACGAACATCAACACGGTAATCATAGAAAACGTCTATCCGGAAATCGACTGCGGTTCGTTCGCGGTCAAACGTACAGTCGGAGACGTGTTTCATGTCGAGGCGGATATTTTTTCGCACGGCCATGAGGTGATAAAGGCGGTCTGCATGTACAGAAAACAAGGGGCTCCTGTTTGGACCGAGACGGAAATGATCCCCGCGACCAACGACCGGTGGGAAGCTTCGTTCTGCCTTGATGAAAACACCGCCTATGAATATACATTTTTTGCCTGGCGAGATCCCTTTCTCTCCTGGGCTGAAGACCTCGAGAAAAAGTATACGGCGGACCAGGATATTACAAGCGAACTGATTCAGGGAAAGAGCATGATCGAATCGATACTCCCTGAGGCAAAGGAAGAGGACAAGGTGTTTTTGAAGCGGATACTTACCTATTTCGACAGGGAACTGAAACCGGCACGGGCGACCGAAGATCTTTTTAAAATCATCGATACAATCGAAGTCAAATCCAAAGAGAAAAAACCGATCTCCTCTCAACTGGCAAAAATGAGGAAACTGGTCGAAGCCATATCTCCGGAAAAGACTCTTATCAAACCCGCCCATGATCCGGTCAGCGAAATCATTTTGGGTGAAGAGTTGAAGAGTGTCATGTACGCCTATGCCGACAGATCGGACTGCGGCCGCTACGGCAGAACTCTCCGCGTGGAGGCGATAAGAAAAAAAGCACGGTTTTCTTCCTGGTATGAAATGTGGCACCGGTCGCAGGGAACGGTCAAAGGGAAAAGCGCGACATTCGACGATATGATCGCGCGGCTTCCTGAAATACAGGACATGGGGTTCGATGTCATCTACCTTCCGCCCGTTCATCCCATCGGTATAACCAACAGAAAAGGTCCGAACAACAGTCTCATTTGTCCCCCGGGAAGCCCCGGTTGTCCCTTTGCGATCGGAAGCAAGGAAGGCGGTCATACGGCGATACATTCCGAATTGGGAACGATCGAGGATTTCAGACGGTTCGAGAAGGAATGCCGGAAACTCGGCATGGAAATAGCGCTCGATCTTGCCCTTCAGTCTTCACCGGATCACCCATGGGTCACCGAACACCCGGAATGGTATTATAAGCGGCCTGACGGCACGATAAAATATGCGGAAAATCCGCCTAAAAAATACGAGGATATCTATCCCCTCAACTTTAACACAAAAGACAGGGAAGGATTATGGAAGGAAATATTGTCTGTAATCAGGTTCTGGATGGATCAGGGAATCAGGATTTTCCGGGTCGATAATCCGCACACAAAGCCTGTTTTTTTCTGGCAATGGCTGATCGAAGAAATTCACCGGAAGGATCCCGATGTCATCTTTCTCGCCGAAGCCTTTACTCGGCCCAAAATCATGAAGGCGCTCGCGAAGGCCGGATTTACACAGAGCTACACCTATTTTACCTGGCGTAATTTCAAGCAGGAGTTAACCGATTATTTCACCGAACTCACCCGGTCACAGGTGGCCGAGTATATGATCGGAAATCTATTTACCAATACACCGGATATTCTTCCCGTCGTCCTTCAGAATGCGCCGCGCAGTGCTTTCAAAATGAGGGCCGTCCTCGCGGCAACCCTCAGCCCGACCTGGGGCATCTATAACGGATTCGAACTCTGCGAAGGCACTCCGAAACCGGGGACGGAGGAATACCTCAATTCCGAAAAATACCAGTATAAAGTCTGGGATTGGGACAGGCCCGGTCACATCAAGGCGTTTATCAAAAAACTCAACGTGATCCGGAAAGCGCACCCGGCCCTTCAGTCCTATAAAAACTTGAGGTTTTACGCGGCTGAAAACGAAAACATCCTTTTTTACGGAAAATATACCCCGGATCTCGAGGATATCGTTTTGGTGATCGTCAATCTCGATCCCTACAAAAAAGAAGAAAGTTATATTTCGGTCCCGATAGAAGAATTCCATATCCGGCCGGATGAATCCTACGAAGTCATCGATCTGCTTTCCGAAGAAAAATTCTACTGGCAGGGGATAAAAAATTTCATCAGTCTGGACCCCGAAAAGGAACCGGCGCATATCCTGCTGCTTCGCCGATGGACGCGTAAAGAACAGGATTTCGATTACTATTTTTAGCGCGGCCGGTCAAAGCGTCAGAAGCATGAGCGCCTTTATCGTGTGCTTCCTGTTTTCCGCCTGGTCCCATACCCGTGAGGAGGATCCTTCAATGACCGGTGCGGTCACTTCTTTTCCTTTTACCGCGGGAAGGCAATGGAGAAAGATCGTTTCGGATTTCCCGCTTTTTTTCATGAGGGTTTCGGTGACCCTGTAGGGTGTAAGCAGTCTTACCCTTTCTTCTTCCTTTTCCTCCTCACCCATCGAAACCCATACGTCGGTATAAACGACATCGGCACCGTCAAGGCCGGTGTCCACGGAATCCGTGATTTCGATTTTTACTCCGGCTTTCTTTATGGTACCGCACCGCGCGACGAATTCACGGTCCGGGCGGAGTTCTTCCGGTGCGACAATTGTCGTATGGACGCCCATAATCGAACACCCGGCAAGGAGTGACCTGGCCACGTTATTTCTTCCGTCGCCGATGTACACGCATTTTTTCCCGTTGAGTGTTCCGAACGCCTCTTCCATGGTCATGAGGTCCGCGAGTGTCTGCGTCGGGTGGAAGAGATCGGTAAGCCCGTTATAGACCGGAACCCCCGAATACTCGGCGAGTATTTCGGCTGTTTTCTGTTCATAACCCCTGAACATGATACAATCGAACATGCGGCCCATGACCCGTGCCGTGTCTTCGATCGATTCCTTTTCGCCGAGGTGAATATCGCCTGCACCCAGAAAAACCGGATGTCCGCCCTCTTCCCCAAACGCGGTTTCGAACGCGCATCGTGTCCGCGTCGATCTTTTCTCGAAAAGCAGCGCGAGCGTTTTGGAAGCGAAACGGCGGAATATTTTCCCCGATTTTTTTTCTTTTTTTGCTTTGTGTGCGGCCTCGAGAAGACACCGGATCTCTTCTTCCGAATAATCTAAAAGAGTGAGAAACGAACGGCCTTTCAGACGACAAGACATAAAAACACTCCTTTATTACCCTATAGTTGCTTTACCATTTTTTTGAGGGTGTCTTTAATAAACCCGCAAAGCACGATTGACATAATACCCCGAAAGTTCTTCTTTGTATAGAATATCCATTGACAATGCCCGAGATTTATAGTTTACTTTTACGGGAATACGAGCCCGGTTGTCTCTCGAATCTTTTTTTTACGACAATTGTCGTACTTTCGGACTGAATGTGAGAAAACCGCGTGAGAGATTCTTCCTTAAAAAGGAGTGTGCCGATGAAGAGACCACCGTTTGAAGACGGTCCGTTTAAAGGAAGAACCATCGCCGTTGTCAATGATCTTTCCATCGACGAGCAGCTGTATCTTTACCGGAAAACAAAGGAACTTAAAGAAGCCATTCGTACAAAAAAAACACTCGAATCGTTTCAAATCAACAATCAGAATATCGGTACCTACATTATCTTTCTCGAAGACAGCACGCGAACAAAAGAATCATTCAAGAACGCCGCCGAGTTTCACAACACGCGGCTGAACGTTCTCGACCCCGGTCATTCCTCCTTTAATAAAATGGAAAGTTATTCGGACACCTTTAAAATGCTTTGCGGATACAACGATTATTCGATCTATATCGTACGAACCAAACTGGAAGGCGTATGCAGATGGCTCGAGGCCACCCTCGCCGAATACGCGGAGCGGAATCACCTGCCCAAACCTTCTTTTATCAACGGAGGTGACGGGAAGCACGAACACCCCACCCAGGAGTTCCTGGATGAATATACCTTCTTTGAACAGAAGAACTGGAACAGGGACTCTATTCATATCGCGCTTTTAGGGGACCTTTTCCACGGCAGAACCGTTCACTCGAAAGCCGACGGCTTGAGGATTTTCCATGAGGTTACCGTGGATCTGATCGCCCCGGAAGAACTCCAGATGCCCGCCCACTATACGGAAAAAATGGCAAAAAACGAATTCGCAGTCCGTACCTTTTCATCGATCGAAGAATATCTGAAGCAGGACAGTATCGCGAATATCTGGTATTTCAGCCGCCTGCAGCTCGAGCGGATGGGAGAAGACGTTCGCGAGAAGAGTGACATATTGCGGGATGCCGTTACCTTTCAACGAGGATTTATCGACCGGATTCCGGAGGAAACCCGCTTCTATCATCCCCTCCCGCGGCACCGCGAGCATCCCACCGTCCCGCTTTTTCTCGACAATACACCGTTGAACGGATGGGAGGAGCAGGCACTGAACGGATACTTTATCCGGATTATCGCTATCGGTATGCTGGGCGGGAGACTGGGTCGTGATTTTTCCGGCAAACACCCCGAACCCCTTCGGTTTCAGGATGATTTCATAAAAGAGGCCGAGCCTCACGATCAGCCGAAAACGGAATATAAAGTCGGGATCAAACCGATCGAAAACGGAATCGTCATCGATCATATCGGACGGGGGGACAACGTGGACACGATCTGGGATCACATCTACAAAATACGAAAAATCCTCGATCTCAATATGCCCAGTTCCCACGGCGTGTTCGAATCGCTCAAAACCAACGACACAAAAGGAATCGTCTCTCTTCCCGAAGTCGATGTCGTCGATTTCGAAGAGAAGAAGATAAAAAAACTCGCGGCGATCGCTCCGGGATGCACACTCAATTTTATCAAACATCAGCGGGTGATCAAGAAGCTCCGGCTTCTTGCGCCGCCCCGCGTATATAATTTCGAGGAAATCGGGTGTACGAATCCGGATTGCATCTCCCACCCCGTACACCATGAAAATGCGATTCCGGAATTCTACCGGTTGAAGGCGGATTTCTATATCTGTAAATATTGCGAAAAACCCCACCAGTTCAAGGAAATCTGGAACATGTAGCCGGTACCTGCATCAATGGGGCAATCCTTGACTCTTTCCGATCTTTAACGTATAATGGCTCTATCATGTCGGTGCCCTTAAAAAATCTCATCATCACTATACCTATGCGGATTATGTGGACTGGCCCGACAATGAACGGTGGGAACTCATCGATAGCGAGGCTTATAATATGTCCCACGCACCATCCAGAAGGCACCGGGATATTCTGAGGGAAATAGGAATGCAAATCGCGCAATTCCTCAAGAACAAATCATGCACAATTTACTTCGCCCCTTTTGACGTCCGTCTGCCTGAAGAAGGCGAATCGGAAAAGGAAATATAAACGGTCGTCCAGCCGGACCTTGTTGTTATATGTGATTCGGGAAAGCTGGATGAGAAAGGGTGTCTCGGTGCGCCGGATATCGTGATTGAAATATTATCTCCCGCCACCGCCGTAAAAGATAAAATAGAAAAATTCTCACTTTATTAAAAACACGGTATGATATTCACGGATAAATGACACTTTCGTGGGATTACCGGCAGCCGTTTTATCATGGCGTCCGGTTATTGCTTTTCCTCTTCTCTCCGCATATACTGAAAGACGGGATTCCGTTATGTTCGGTAACGCTTTGAAATTCGTATATCCTCTGCTGTTCGTTTTCCTTGTAACGACCCCCTCGTGCCGCCAGTTCGGGACAAGGCCGGTCCCGCGGGACAAAATGGCCGTTGAAAATTGTTCATACACCGATGATAACGCCGCCAGAAATGCCTGGAAATCCGGAGGGAAAAGCGGCAAGGTTTCACTCAAAAAACAGAAAGGGATAAAGGCCGTCCGTTTTCCCTGTCTCTTTTCTTCACTGCCGCCTGAAAGGTCATTCTGGGACAAAGCCGTCGCATTGCAGGATGCTTCGGATATGACAATGTATCCGGGTATACGGATCCGCTTCTATTGCGCCGATCTTTCATCGATATCGCATTTTTATCTTTATCTGAAAAGCGGTACCGGCTGGTATTATGCTTCCTTTTATCCGCGGCGAAAGGACTGCTGGGACACAATCACTATTCCCAAAAGCAGTATGCAGATAACGGGGTCGCCTGAAGGGTACAACAGGATCGAGATGATCCGTCTTGCCGCCTATCCCTGCAGCGGCCGAGATACATGGTTTGCCGTCTCCGAGATTGCCATGATGAAGGACGAGTTTCCGGTCGCAGTCATTCGTAATGAATCGGTGTATAAAAAAGATCCGGCCAAAGGGCCCTCCGTTATCGAGTATACGAATAATGTATCCCGTACCCTCTCCGCTTTAGGGATGACCTGCAATATATTGAGCGATACAAAGCTGTCGCTACAGCAAATACGATCCAAGAAAGTCCTGATTCTGCCCTATAATCCCGCGATGAGTGATTCCTCGCTTGATGTCCTCAAAGATTACCTTCTTTTAGGCGGTCACCTGATTAGTTTTTATATCCTTCCTCCTTCGCTTCGCGGCGATTGCGGTTTCGGCGCCGGATCTTTTATTGCGGAGGAGTATCCCGGATATTTCTATACCATGCGCTTCGAGGATGAAACGGTGAGAGGGATTCCCCCCTCGGTAGTTCAGGCTTCCTGGAACATTATCGAACCGGCCCCGATCCCGGGCAAAAGTAAAACACTCGGGTCATGGTATACGGTCAATGGAGAGAACACGGGACTGTCGGCCGCCGTTATTTCGGACAACTGCGTTCATTTTTCTCATGTACTTTTACAGGACGATCCCGTCGGGAAACGCCTGATGCTTGCGGCGATACTCGAACATTTCTTTCCCGGATTGAAAGAACGAACGGGGTATATCCCGCCGGAAAAAGGCGGTATCGGTAAATTGGAGTTTGAAAAGTTTTTTGAGTCGGGCGGGGGGAATGAGTTCAGGGGTGTCTGGTGCGCAAATGCGGCGGGAATACCCGGACTTTCGTGGGACGAGGCGGTCGGGCGGTTGAAAGAAAGCCGGTTTACCGACCTTTTCCCGAATATGGGGACGAGCGGTATCGCTTATTACAAAAGCTCCCTTATCCCGAATCATGCCGCTGTAAAAACAGGAGGTGACCGGCTCGATGAGTGCCTGACCGCCTGCAATAAGAACGGCATCAGATGCCATGTCTGGAAGATATGCTTCAAGCTCGGGCAGGAGGTTCCCGCCTCATTTCTTTCACTCCTGAAAAAGGAAAAGCGTCTCCAGGTTTCTTCTTCCGGGACCCCTTCCGAAGCATGGCTGTGTCCTTCACACCCGAAAAACCGGGAATTGGAGACGGCAGCCGCAGTCGAGATCGTCCGGCGTTATCGCGTACACGGTATCCATCTCGATTATATTCGCTACCCATCCGCGGGGTATTGTTTTTGCGATGAATGCAGAAAACGGTTCGAGGAAAAAATCGGCAGGAATCTTTATAAGTGGCCGGAAGAGATTTTTTCCGATCCCGTGCTGACGGACTCGTGGGAGAATTTCAGGAGGGAAACAATAACAGGGCTTGTCGAACGGATAAGCGAAGAAGTAAAAAAAGTCCGGCCCGGAATCGGCGTGTCAGCCGCGGTTTTTCCCAACCCGTTCCTCGACCGTGAGGAGGTCGCCCAGGAGTGGGGACGCTGGTGTGAAAGACGCTATGTCGATTTCGTCTGCCCCATGACCTATACGGACAACGCCCTCCGGTTCGGGGTGCTGACTTCGGCGCAGCTCGGCCACGCGTATGGGGTTCCCTGTTATCCCGGCATCGGGATCAGTGTCTGGGATACCCCGTACGACATGACGATGCTTTTCGAGCAGATCCGCACGACAAGAGAGCTCAAAACCGGCGGGTTTATGCTTTTCGCCTATGACAGGGAACTGTCCGAAACAATCTTCGGCCGGCGGCCGGATTGAAACATGTTGCTCAGGTTCCTTCTTCCCACGAATCGAGATAGGCGATCTGTTCCGCGGTCAGGGTGTCGATCGTGATTCCCATGGCCTTGAGCTGGAGACCGGCGATCTCGTCGTCGATCTCGGCGGGAAGCTGGATCACTTTATTCTCCATTTTTCCCCTGTTTTTTGCCCCGTATTCGCACGAGAGGGCCTGGCCGCAGAACGAGGTTGACATCACCTCGCTCGGGTGCCCTTCCGCCGCGGCGAGATTGACGAGCCGGCCTTCACCCAGCACGAAAAGCTTCTTCCCGCCGAGGACGTATTCGTCCATGAACGGCCGCACCTTTCGGGATGAATCACCCGCTTCCCGTAACGAGGCAAGGTCTATTTCGATATCGAAATGGCCCGAATTGAGCATGATCGCCCCGTGCTTCATCTCCTTCATGTGTTCGAGCCGGATCACGTGCTTGTTGCCGGTAACCGTGCAGAAGACGTCCCCGATAACGGCGGCCTCTTCCATTTTCATCACGCGGTATCCGTCGTATGCCGCCTGAAGGGCCCTGAATTTGTCGACCTCACAGACGATGACATTCGCGCCGAGGGCGCTTGCCCGCAAAGACACCCCTTTGCCGCAGCTTCCGTACCCGCAGACGACGACGGTTTTTCCGGCAAAGAGAATGTTCGTCGCGCGGAGAATGCCGTCGATCGTCGACTGGCCCGTTCCGTAATAGTTGTCCACCAGGTGTTTCGTGTTGTTGTCATTGACCGCGATCATCGGGTACTTGAGCCGGTTGTCGCGTTCCATGGCCTTGAGCCGTATGATGCCGGTGGTCGTTTCTTCGCACCCGCAGATAATGTCCGGAATCAGGTGCGGATGGTTTTTGTGGATCTCCGAGACGAGGTCGCACCCGTCGTCAATCGTGATATGCGGTTTGTTGTCGATCACGTAGGTGATATAGCGGTAGTAATCCTCTTTCGTTTCGCCTTTGTACGCCCAGACCTTCACCCCTTCTTCAGCGAGGGCCGCGGCAACGTCGTCCTGTGTGGAGAGGGGATTGCACCCTGTTATCGCGATTTCCGCTCCCCCCGCGCGCAGCACCCTGACCAGAATGCCGGTCTCCTTTGTCACGTGCAGCGCCAGCCCGATCCGTATCCCGGCGAGCGGCTTTTCCTTTTCGAACCGTTCTTTCACGACCATAAGCGCGCCCATATTGAGTTCGGCCAGCTCCAGATTTTTCCGTCCCTGATCGGCCAGCTTCAGGTCCTTTACCTCAAAAAAATCTCCTTTATCCATGATTGTCTCCCTTCATGTAAAATAACGTAACCCCGCCTGAGGGCGGGAATCGATTCCATAATCGTTAATGGGGACCGCCTCCCGTCCCTGCGACAATTGTCGTAAAACCGGTTGTTGTCAAACGGTATCGTCCCCTTGTTTTTTCATTCGGAAATTTCAGACCGATGTATTCGCCCATACATTCAGCCCGGTGGCCCTTCAATCGGCCTGCTTCTTTCCCGACGCGATATTCACCACGAGTCCTTTCAGGACCGGAATCCGCTTCGTCACCTCCGTTGCGAGACCCGCTCCGGACAAAAAAGAGCAAAGCCCCTCCATCCCGAAGCCGAGCCAGCGGTCGGAAAACCGCTCCCTGAGCATTTCGTTTTCGTGCTTGTCGAAATCCATGACGACGAGCGTGCCTCCGGGCTCAAGGACGCGGGCGGCTTCCCCCACCGCGACCTCCGGCGCCTGCAGGTGATGCAGAACCATCGCGATCACCGCGCACTCCGCCTCCCCGTCACGGAGGGGGAGGTGAGAGAGTTCGCCGAGCCGAAAATCCGCCCGCCCCCGATCCGCCCCGAAACGCCTCCGGGCTTCATCGAGCATGCGGGACGAATTGTCCACCCCGATTACCCGTTCCGCCCTGCCGAGCAGCGCGTGAAGGAGGTCGCCGGTCCCGCACCCCAGATCCGCGATCGTCCGGCATGAAGGAACTGTCTCCAAAAGCAGCCCGATGATATCGATATCCCCGAAAAGCTCCTTTTTCATGTACTCCCAGTGCGAGGCGACCGCATCGAAAAACTCCCTCGTCCGATCTTTCCGGGCCCGTATCACCTTTTCCGCTTCCCTGCCGTCCTCAGCAAGCACGGCTTCCCCCGCAACCGCTTCCCGTACAAGTCCGGCAAACCGGCGGGCATCCGGGGTATCCGGCACGGAATAGAACGACCACAACCCGTCCCGCCGTGCCGTAAGGAGGCCGCAGTCGGAAAGAATTTTGAGATGCCTCGACACCCTCGACTGGCCCATGCGGAGGATTTCCGTAATCTCGTGCACATTCAGTTCGTGGGAGCCGAGCAGCGTAAAGAGTCTGATCCTCGTTTCATCGGCCAGGGCCTTGAAGTATTCGAGCGCTTTCATCTATATCAATATATCCTGATATAGTAATATATGTTTTTTTGTTATTTCTGTCAATAACGTAAAGACCGATTTCGAATTTTATTGCACCCGGGCGTTTTTTATGATATACTGCCGGTAATATTATCCTAAACGAAAACCAATACCATGAATAAAACACCTGATCGAATTATTTTCATACTACCCGTGCTTCTTACACTATTCCTCATTTCGACGTGCGATTTCTTTCCCATGGATAAAGATACCTATAACGAAAAAAAATTCGATATTGGATCGGACGGATTTTCACCCCCGGACAATGAAAGCGTCATACCGGAAAGTCTCGTCATACGCTGGCCGGAAGGAAAAAACATCCTCAAATACCACCTCCAGGTATGCGGGAACGGGGATTTCAAAAGCGGCTTTATCGTTGACGACGACACCCTCACTGCCCCTTCATATACGGTGACCGAACCCCTTGTTGAAAACCGTTATTACTACTGGCGGGTCGGGATCATGAACGA
>JAFGHO010000031.1 GCA_016930085.1 Spirochaetales bacterium | reverse complement strand
CTGTATACCTACAAATAAACACACGGCTCATACCATGTCGATCGAGTACCGCCCGACCCGGTTTATGTATCCTGATCCGCTATCTGCCCCACTTCTCCACCGCCCGGTTTCCCAGTGACTGTTCGCCCGCGGAGTTCGCGTGGCAGCCGTCGGCGACTTCCGAATTGCGGAGCGTGAAGGTTCCCGAGTATATCACGTTCAGCGACGAATCGTTTCCCGCCTGCTGCGCGAGTCTGTCGGTCGACGGAGGGCCGTCGGCCCCGCCCGCGAGACTGCACACGTTTCCTTCGGGGTAAAGAGGCTGTCCGGTGATGTAGATTGTCGCGCCGGGCGCCGCGTGCTGCCGCGCGGCGGCGATCATCCGTTTCACCTCGTCATAGGTTGCGCCCTGTGAAAAGATGCATATCTGTACCCAGACGGCGCCCGGCTTTCCGTATTTGTCCGCCTGCCGGTCGAACAACTGCCACGAGCCGGAATTCGGGTCCGTCCAGTTCTGAACGACCATACCTCCCGTGCCGTAACCGCCCCACATTCTCCGGCCGCCGACCGCGCGGTACCCGTTTGCGACGTTTTCCGCCATCGAGCACCCGCAGTACCCCATTGTGTTTTCACCGCCGCTTCCGGAGGTACTGGTGGTTGTGCTGCCCTGGTTCGACGTGGTCGTCGTGGTCGACGACCACTCCCATGTGGAGGTTGTCGTGGCTGTGCCGCCGCTGCCGCCGCCGGATACCGTCTGTCCCGCTCCCTCGCATGCGGATCTGGAAATACAACTCATGTTGTTTTCCCGGCCCCAACCGCTCGATGTAGTGCAGCAGAGTGGATATTCGGTACCGTACCAGGTGCATGTACCGCATCCGAGCGCCCCGCCCCCGCCCGAAACGGGGGGATTTGTCTGAGAAGGCGTATTGTTCGCGGTCGATGACGTTGTCGTGGATCCCCACCACCAGCTTTGTGCCGTGATATTCGCTGCCGGTACGAGGAAAAGAATCAGTATAACGATTCCTCCAAAAAAATCACTTTTTTTCATTTGTCACTCCTTCTGTTTTACTTTTGCAAACTTGCTCATGCAAAAAATTCATTGCTCGGCAACATTTTTTTTCAATACATGAGATTATGCTACGTTATTTTATTTTGTTCCTGATTGGGAAGTAACCTTCGGATTGCCGTAAAAAATCCGCAATATGTATTTATTGGCCCTTATAATGGCTTGATAAATTCGAATCGTGAAACCGGACGGCCTGAGGACGAGGGCTTCATTCCTTCCCGTTTTTCTTTTTGGCGTCTCCCAGGAGGTTGTCGAGCAAGGGAATGACATCCGGTTTTGTCTGAAGTGCTTCGATGTTCTCTTTCTGTATGGCCTGATAAACTTCCTGGCGGTAGACCTTGACGTGCCGGGGTGCGCGGATTCCGACCTTGACCTGGTCCCCCTTGATGTCGACGATCGAAATTTCGATCCTGTCGCCGATCATGATGGTCTCATTTATCTTCCTGGTGAGTATCAGCATGATTTTTGCTCCAGGCTCATGAGTTCATCAATAATGCTGTGCCGTATTTTCCATTTCTGGTTTCGCATGATCGATTGGCGTGCTTCCCTTGTTTTACGGTTGATGATGATCGGGCCCTGGAGGTTTGCGGTCATTTTCGAAGGGTTTTCGGGAATCGTGACGATGGTGAAACAGAGAATGTCTTCGTCGTTTTTTATATTGATCTCGGCAAGCTCTTCCTCCTCGATATCCAGTTCATAATCGGTACGGAAAATTTTCGGATTAATGAGGAGAAAAGCGATTTCCGCCACATCGGTCGATTGAAGCCAGTAAAAGGGCTGCTGCTTGGCATCGAGAAGCACGTAGTTCTTGAAGTTCTCGAAGCCGAAGAGTCCAAAGGGGAAATATATTTTCTGGCGTTCATCGACATCGATTGCGCCGTATGGTTTTGACACCACCCTCATCTGCTGTTACCTCAAATAATCAAGAAGCGTCGGTTCCATGATCCTCGCCGTGGTCTGCAATGCCGCCTTGTGCGTATATTCGAGCATCTTGAGTTCGGTGATCGCCTCGGAAAGATCGAGGTCGACTTCTTTCGAGTTCTGCTCGATCACGACCGGCTGTTCGTAATGAAGCCGGTTTTCCGTCACCTCAAGGCGCCTGTCTTCGGCGCCGAGGCGGGCCACATGGGTAAGCAGATTGTCCATCGCAATATCGATACTGCCCAAAACGGCTCCGCCGATCTGTTCCGTATCGCCTTCAAGAAACCTGTCACGGACGAATATCATAAGATCGAATACCGAAGCGCCGGAAGCAAGCGCGTCGTTTGAAATATTGGCCGGGGGGATTCCTCCCGCTTCCTTCAACATGCCGAGATCTCTCAATACGGTGCCCGCACCGGCGTCCTGCAGCCACATTTCATGTGGAACCGTGGTCTTAAGATACAATGAATTGGTGACGGGGTCAAGCTGAGCCAGTACCGGGGCGGCGGATTCATTGATTCTGCTGATAATGGCGGAAATGTTGTCCCCCGCTTTCAATTCGATATTCACCCCGTCGATCCGGATCACCGAGTCTTCCTGAACCTGGTATGAGGTCGCGTCGAGGTTGGCGTAGATATGCTGATTCTCCGCCCAGAAAACATAATTGCCGGGAATATTCGCATCGGCGAAAGCCGCTTCCGATATTTCTCCGAGGTTTCTTCCGATATTGCCGATATAATCGACCTTGACGACCCGCTCCACCGAATCCATCCGGCCTTTGGATATCCTGAAGGGATCGATATTGGTCCGGTAACCACTGAAAAGTGTGGTCCCGTCCCCGTAACGGGCGTTCGCGATATGGAGCAGTTCCTTCAAGTGCTGGTCGACCTCCTCCCCCATATAGGCAAGGTCCTGTTTCGTGTAGATACCGTTGGCGCCCTGCACCGCGAGTTCCCTGATGCGATGAATAATGTCGACCGCCTCACGAAGGTATCCTTCCGTAAACGCGTTCTTTCCCCTGATCGTCTCTACGTTTTCCGTGTACTGCTTCAACCTCGCGAGCTGTGACTGGAACCGGACGGATCTCGAGGCAGCGATGGGATCGTCACGCAGGTTGTTGATCTTACTCTGTGTCGCCATTCTATTGTTCAGCTGGTTCATTTTCCATTCACGAAGCCGCAGATGGTACTGCATGTCCCGGCTCGGCATGTATGTGCTTATCCGTTTCATAGGCTTTTAAACCCCCATCCTGTTGATGATAAGATCGATCATTTTGTCCACTTCCGAAACGAAACGGGCGGCCGCGGCGTACCCGTGCTGGAACTTGACCATATTGGCGAGTTCCTCATCCATATTCACCCCGGAGATGGACTCCTTGATCGTGTTGAGTTCTTTCATGATCAGACTCTCCGTCTGAAGGGCCTTCTCGGCCTGTTCCCCCTTGAGACCGATCTCGGCGACCACGTCGGCAAAGTAATTGTCGAAGGTCGTGATCTGTCCGATCATGACCGGTTCCGTACGAAGCCGCGCGATGGCCAGGGCGGCCCTTCCGTCGCCCTGTCCCCCGTCTCCTTCGACAAGGTCGAATGACGTCGCGATCGTTCCGGGATTCCGGACGATCTCGGGATTGACCTGAATCCACGCCGCGGGGTGCGCGAGCGGCGCCACCGCAGATTCGGTCCCGGCCCTGAGGACATCGACGGCATCCGGCGCGCCCCAGTCGAAGGCCCCCGCTTCTCCCGGTTGGGGAAGCATCCCCGCGTATCCGACGAGAAACTGTCCCGAATCTTCGAGGTGGCGGAGAACGAAATCGGGATTACCCGTCATCGATGCGGGTACCGCCTTGAGCGAGAGAACGCCGTCCATATTGAGTCTCGCGACAACCTCCGCCCCCGACAGATTGATTCTGTTGATGAGGTCTTCAACCGTATCGGTCGGATAGTAATCGACGACGACATCATCGATCGGTCCTGGCAGGGTGAGCGATCCGCGGAGTCCTATCTGCTCTTTCGGCGAGAGTTTGTTCGTGCCGTTGATCCTGAAAACATAGGAGACATCATAGGTCCCGTCTCCGTCCCGGTCGTAATTGCCCTTCAGGTTATCGATAAAGGGATATTCGACGAAAAAGTTTTTCCCCGTTTCCCCGTCGAGACCGTACGCCCTGGAATGGATTTCATTCACCAAATCGATGAAGTTCATGGTCATGAGGTCGAGTTTCTGTATTTCCAGCCTGACATCGGCGTCACGGAGTTCGAGAAGCGACGCGAGCTTTCCGCCCCGGAAAAAAATGTCTTCGTCGGTCCCCTTCCAGATGACGCGGGAATAGCCCTCGTTCAACGGATCGGGCGCCAGATCGAGGGGTTCGTATTGTTTTCCCTGAACGACATGGAGACCGCCGATGTAGACGCTGTACTCGTCGGGATCGCGCGTATTGATCGACAAATCGGCGTATGTGGACAATTCCTGGACCAAAAGGTCCCGTCTGTCGAGGAGATCGTTCGGGTTGTCCCCCATTGCCTCGACTTTCACGATTTCTTCGTTCAATGCCGCGATACCCCGCAGAATATCGTTCACCTGTTTGACGGCCCCGCGTACTTCGTCCTCGAGCATGTCGCGTATTCCCCTGAGCCGGCCGTACATGTCGTGAATACGGTCGATGAGGCTTTCACCCCGCTTGAGAACGGCCTCTCGCGAACTTCTTTCCGCAGGATGAAGCGAGAGTTCCTGCCACGCCTTCCAGAACTCGTCGAGGTAACCGCGAACGGAGAGTTCCATGGGTTCGTTATACACCTGCTCGAGCATGAGGATAAAATGGTCCCTCGATTCCCAGTAACCGAGACTGTTTGCTTCATCGACAATCCGTTTTTCAAGAATCATATCTTTTATCCTCTCGATCCGCTGTATCATGACGCCCTGGCCGATTTGGCCCGGTGTTTCTTCCCTGTTGAGCCCGGGAAAATAGAGGGGTGGAAAGGCGTTCATCTCCACCCGCTGACGGGAATATCCCTCCACGTCGGCATTGCTGATATTGTGGCCGACCGTGGAAACTCCCTGTGTATGAGTGACGAGACTCCGCTTCCCGATCTCGATGCCGGAAAAAGTCGACTGCATGTGTTCCTCCTTGAGTTTCCCGCTAAAGTTTCCTGTTTATCATGACGGGAATCTGGTCCGCCTGCTTTGTTTTTCCCTCCCGGGAATATATTTTCCCTTTTGTATAGGGATACAATTCCTCGAGTATATGGTAGATGAGGTCGTATACACCGTGGACATAATAGCCGAGGCTTTTTGCCGTCGCCTGGACCCTGATGACCTCGTATTTCAGTGCCGAAGAAAAATCGGAGATTTTCCTTCCCATATCGGTCTCACACATCTTGAGTAATTCCTTGAGCCGGACCTTTTCTCCAAGACCGAGGGATCTTTTCAATTCCAGAAATTGCGTGTTTCGTTTTTCCTCGATATAACCGATCGCCTTCCCGGTTTCGTTCATCCGGTTGATCGTTTCTTCGAGTTCTTCCCAATCACGCTTTTTCACCACGTCTTTCAACTCCTCGATTTGTGCGGTAAATCCGCCGAAAAGCGCTATTTCGTCTTTCAGGATCGTGATATAGGTCTGACATATCTTTTTGTGGCCGTTCGTATCCATAAGCCTCCCTCTCTCTTTTCATTTTCGGTAGGAGTCGGTTATCTGTTTATGAAATAAATCCGTAAAAAATGAAAAGGCGCGTGGGTACCCGCTGAAAACGGCGGCTTCCGTTGAAAACGGCGGCTTCCGTTGAAAACGGCGGCTTCCGTTGAAAACGGCGGCTTCCGTTGAAAACGGCG
>JAFGHO010000030.1 GCA_016930085.1 Spirochaetales bacterium | reverse complement strand
CCCGAACCGCCCGAGTCCCCTCGGGGTGACCACGGTCAAGCTGCTCAAGATCGAGGGCGAGGTGCTTTCGGTAAGCGGGCTCGACGCGGTGGACGGATCGCCGGTCTACGACATCAAGCCGTATGCGAAGGTCTTCGACGAAATCGACGGGGAAAAAACGGGGCGCGACTGGTGCCTCACGAATCCCCGCAGCCCCATGGCCGTCCTCATCGGTTCGAACGACCTCGCAGGATGTCTTTCCGAAGCGGGAAAACTCCACGGCCACTTCTGCCCCGGCCTTAGCCTGGGCGTGTATGCCGCGGTTACGGGCATGAAACGGATAGCCTCGTCAATAGCCGACGGTATGGAGGGCCTGTGCGCCGTTATCGAGGTGAACAGCTGTTTCGCCGACGGCATACAGGCCGTAACCGGGTGCACCTTCGGCAACAATTCTCTCATCTACCGCGACATCGGGAAAACGGCGGTTACCCTTGCACATCGCGGGAAGCCGGAAGGGCTGCGGATCATGGTCAAACCCGCTTTCAGGGAAATTCTGCAGAAAGATTTTCCCGTCTACTCGCTTCTGTTTGACCGTGTTGTCAGAGAACGCGGCGGCGACGAGAAGGATATGGCCGATTTCAAGGAAAAGGGAAGGGAGGCCTCCTTCGGTATCCTTTCGTATCCCTCAGATTCGCTCTTCATCGTCAGGGAGGTGCCGGTGACGCTTCCGCCGTATGCCCCCATGGTGAACAGCCTCAGGTGCGACCGGTGCGGGGAAGAGGTCATGGAAACGAAAACGGTGAAAAAAGACGGCCTCCTGTTGTGCCGTTCATGCGGCGGCGGATACCCATGTCTCACCGGGGCGGGCATCGTGTGCCATTGCGGATAATATATCGGCGTCATATTTTTACTCACCGGTTCCTGAAAATGGTTTTCATTGTTAGTAAATAATGGTATAGTATGGCAGCGAATAACGATGCAAGAGGTAACGAATGGAAGATCAAAAAAAGCAGCAGATGGAACAGGAACAACGACTCAAGCGCAATGTCGGAAAAATAAAACATAAACTCATCGTCTTGAGCGGCAAGGGAGGCGTCGGGAAAACGACAATATCGGTGAATCTCGCCTACGCACTCGCCCTCAGGGACCGGAACGTCGGCCTTATGGATATCGATATCCATGGACCGAATATCGCAAAGATGCTCGGTATCGAGGGGATACAACTCATGATGGGTCCCGAAGGGATCGAACCGTTTATCGTGCGGCCCGGGTTGAAGGTGATCAGTATCGCCCTTTTGACGAAAAATCAGGACAGCCCGATCATCTGGAGAGGCCCCCTGAAAATGGCGACCATCAGGCAGTTCCTGAGCGATGTGAACTGGGGCGACCTCGATTACCTGATCGTCGATTCACCGCCCGGCACCGGCGACGAACCGTTGAGTATATGCCAGCTGCTCGGTTCGGTGGACGGATCGATCATCGTCACCACACCGCAGGATGTGGCGATTCTTGATTCGCGGAAAACGGTCATGTTCTCGAAACAGTTGAACGTGCCCGTTGCCGGTATCATCGAAAACATGAGCGGTTTTGTCTGCCCCCACTGTAAAAAAAAGACCGATTTGTTCGGAAGCGGCGGCGGCAGGGTGGCGGCGGCGGACCTCGGCGTTCCCTTTCTGGGAAGCATTCCGATCGAACCGGATATTGTCGCCTCAGGCGATTCCGGGAAGCCGTATATCGACGGCAAACGGGATACGGAAACCGGCAGGATCATGCGGCGGATCATCGACGGCATCATTGGCGGAAACGATACATCGGGATAATGACGAATGGTAAGGAGTCATCCATGAACAGATATTTACTATCGCATATTCTTTCGGGAATAGCCGGCGCCCTTATGGTTGCGCAGTTCATTCTCATGTTTTTCTTTTCGATCGACGGGATACTGTTCCTGAAGATAACCGGGTATGCCCTGTGGCTGTTTACCGTCGTGCTGGGATGGCTTCCCATCCGGACATTCAGGAAGTACGGCGGTGTGGAAAAAGGGCAAAGTTACATGAAAACGACGACCCTCGTGACACGGGGGATCTATTCGATCGTCAGGCATCCGCAGTACCTCGCGCTGCCCCTTATCGGTATTTCCCTGATGCTGATTTCGCAACACTGGATCGTGATCCTTTTGGGTGTTCCCGCGACCATTCTTGCCTGCCTGAGTTCGCTTGGGGCGGATGAGGCGGGGATCGAGAAGTTCGGCGCCGCATATGAAGCGTATATGAAAGAAGTCCCCGGCATGAATATCGTTGCGGGCCTCTGGCGGCGCATAACGAGAAGAACACATGTTAACAAAGGGAAAAAGCATGAAACATAACGGCGATTATCGAACCAGGACCGATCTCATGGATGAACACCCGGCAAACGATGCCGGACAGATCGTCTGCTTCGTTATTTTCGCCGTTTGCTGGATTCTGGATTCATTTGTTTTCCGCCTTAGCGTCGGACCGCTTGAAATCGTTCCCCTCGCGGTCAAACTCTCCCTTGCGATTCCGGTGTGGGCCTTCGCGGTGTATATCGGTCTTACATCACATACCATCGTGTTCAAGGAAGTCAGGAATCCGCCGGCCGTCATTACAAAAGGGGTATTTTCATGGATACGGCACCCCCTCTATGCCGCCGGATTGCTGTTCTATACCGGATTGTTTCTTGCAACGGGCTCCCTTTGTTCGCTTGTCATCCTTATGCCGATCTTCTTTTTCATCAATCATATGGCCGCGTTTGAAGAGAAAAAACTGGAAGAAAAATTCGGCGACGCCTACCGCAGTTATAAAAAAAAGACCGGAAGATGGTTTCCAAAATTATATAAGAAAACATAATACTTCCCAGCCGTATCTTCAGACGGCGCCGCAACCCTTGACTACCCTACCATGGTATAGTATATTATAACGGAACTTATATATCGGGAGAAACACTGATGATGAATAAACGGCAATCGGAAGAGGTTATCACCCGGCTCAGGAAAATCGAGGGCCAGATACGGGGAATCGTCAAGATGATCGAAAACGAGCGGTACTGTATCGATATCCTTTCGCAAACCCGGGCGGTCGTGTCGGCGATGAGAAAGGTGGAAGATATGGTCATGTATCAGCACCTTCATACCTGTGTCGCGGAAAGCATGAAAAGCGGTTCAAAGGAAGACAGGAACAGAAAAATCGATGAGGTGATGCAGA
The DNA here is from genome assembly GCA_016930085.1 of Spirochaetales bacterium. NCBI lineage: Bacteria > Pseudomonadati > Spirochaetota > Spirochaetia > Spirochaetales > Spirochaetales bacterium. The sequence continues at coordinate 8,514 of JAFGHO010000030.1, read as the reverse complement.
TGTTTTCTCAATTCAAAAAAGGCGGATAAGCTTTTCCGTGTCCCGATACGAAAGGAGTATATGCGTTATGGAAGATAAAGTCGTACTATCGTTAAGGGGCATGTCGTGCGCTTCATGCGCCGCACGTATCGAGAAAGCGCTGAAATCGGATGAGGCGGTGAAAGAGGCAAACGTCAACTTCGCATCGAAGAAAGCGTACCTCATCCTTTACGATACAAAAGACCCGGAACACCTCATCGGCGTTGTCCGGGATGCGGGATACGACGCATCCGTTTTGACCGGAAGCATGACGTCCTCGGCAGCCAAAGCAGGGAATGCTAAAAACGCCGAAGCCGAAGACCCCGCGCTCGCGAGATCGAAAAAGGAAAAGAAAAAACTCATTGCTGCGTGGGCGATTACCCTTCCGTTGACGATCAAGATGCTGTTTGAAATGTTCGGCGCCGGCACCGTTATCCCGGGTGAGGTTTCACTTTCGATCGATCTCATCCTCGCGTTTCCCGTCATCTTTGTTATCGGTTTTCCCGTGATGCGGAGTACCCTCGTATCGTTCGGGAAACTGTCCTTTACCATGGATTCCCTGATCGGGATCGGAACGGTCGCCGCATTTTCGACCGGTGTGCTCAGGTTATCCGGCATACCGATAGAAAATTTTTCCGTTGTCGGCGCCATGATCATGTCGATCAACCTCATCGGCAATTACCTGAAAGAACTCGCAACGGGCAGAGCGTCGCGCGCGATCAAACAACTGCTTGAACTCGGGGCGAAACACGCACACCTCGTTTCCGGGGACGGGACTCTCGCCGATGTCCCGGTCGATTCGCTTCGCCCGGGTGATACGGTTCTGGTGAAGCCCGGTGAAAAGATACCGGTCGACGGCCGCATCATCGAAGGCGAAAGTTCGATCGACGAATCCATCGCGACGGGCGAGTCGATTCCCGTCGACAGAAAACCGGGGGATCCGGTCATCGGTGCGACGGTCAATCACGAGGGGGCCATCAAAGTCCTCATCGAAAAAACGGGAAACGATACCTTTCTGGCCCGCATCATAAGGATGGTCGAAGAAGCCCAGGGTTCGAAGATCCCGATCCAGACCTTCGCGGACAGGGTCACGGCGATCTTCGTCCCCGTTGTCCTCACCCTTTCGATCCTGACATTCGGCTTCTGGTTCTTCTTTCCCGAACAGGGCACCGCATTCCTGAGGTTCTTTACAGGCATAATTCCCTGGATCGATCCGGCGCGAAGCGTCGTTTCAATGGCACTTTTCGCGTCGATCGCGACACTCGTCATCGCGTGCCCCTGCGCGCTCGGTCTTGCCACCCCGACCGCGCTCATGGTGGGGATGGGACAAGGCGCCGTTAACGGCATTCTCGTTCGAAACGGCCGCGCCATCCAGACGGCGCGAACCGTCGATACGGTCGTTTTCGACAAAACCGGCACGATCACGGAAGGGAAACCCGACGTCGCGGCAATGACATCGAACATCGACGAACATCAATTTCTCCGGTATGCGGCTTCCGTCGAAAACAAAAGCGAGCACCCGCTTGCACGGGCCGTCGTCCGCGAGGCTGAATCGCGCGGGATCGCCCTCCTCGATCCCGAATCCGTAACGGCGAAAGCGGGCAGAGGGGTATCCGCCGTCATGGGAAGCAGCCGGATCGCCATCGGCAGTATGGCTTTTTTCGATGAATCCGGCATCGATTATTCCGAGTTCAAGACCGATATCGACAATTACCAGCAAAAGGGATACTCGGTGATTCTCACAGCGGAGAACGGCGCCATTATCGGCGCGATCGGTATCGCGGACAGGATAAAGACCGATTCGCGGGAAGCCGTGTCGAGCCTTCATTCGATGGGCATCGACACGGTCATGCTGACCGGCGACAATCCGGCGACTGCCCGCGCGATCGCGGAAACGGCCGGCATCGAAAAAGTGTACGCGGGGCTGCTTCCGGACGGTAAAATCGAGGTTGTCAGGCGTCTGCAGGACAAAGGGAAAACCGTCGCCATGGTGGGTGACGGTATCAACGACGCCCCGGCCCTGAAACAGGCCGATATCGGCATCGCGATCGGGACGGGCACGGATATAGCGATCGAGTCGGCGGATATCACCCTCGTCTCAGGAAGCCTCACCGGCGTTGTTTCGGCGATCGCCCTCTCGCGCGCCACCTTCAGGAAAATACGGCAGAACCTTTTCTGGGCATTTTTTTATAATATCATCGCCATCCCGCTCGCCGTCACAGGACTCCTTCACCCCGTCATCGCCGAAATCGCCATGGCTGCCAGTTCGCTGAACGTCGTCGCGAACTCGCTCAGGCTGAAAAAGGTAAGGATTTAGATGTACGTTAAGTATGGGGTCACTACGGATTTCGCGGTAAAGAACGGATGACGCGGATTACTCCGCAACGCGCAGGAATCCTTCCCAACGCCGAGTGCCGCTACTTATCGAAACAGTCAATTAAAATTTAAATTAATTAATTACTAATCTTTAGCGATAATCTGAAATCATACAATCTTGTCTTTCACCCCATCCCTCACCTCGCCGAGTAATCCGTCTTCATCCTCGGAATCCGTAGTCACTCTTCATTTTTCTTTTTCAACGACCGGATTATTTATTTATTGATGTAATTTCCACGAAGCTTTTATCGCATCTTTTACCGTCATTCCATAAATTTGACTTAATGGATTTTTAATATTATTTTTAATATGGATGCAGAATTGTTATTAAAACAAATTTCTGTAAAAAATGGGGAGATTATTAGATGATTATTACTTGAAAGACTATTTGCATATATTTGATCACATTGTAAGTACACCTACCTGATAACTCCCGGAAATGTTACTGTACGAGAAACAAAAACAATTCTCTCCAGGAATAAAGTAATATAATAACGTACCATAACACTCACATGTAAGAAAGGAAATAAACAGGTATAGTTTTGTCGATCAATTCTATACCAAAGATTTTTGTACAAAAGGAGTGAATATGGGATCAGAAAAATTTTTATTTTCCGGAAAGCATGTATTATGCAAATCTCAAAAAAGTTTTTTTCCGTTTATAATAAGTGTGTTTATATTATTGGTCATGATCTCCGGGGCAGCGACAGCCCAGGAAATCATAAGTTCAGATTTTGAGGACGGTACATCACAGGGATGGGCCCCCAGGGGTGGCGGTGTGGTTATCACACCAAGTACTGAAGCGGCTTATTCAGGCAATTGGAGTCTTAAAGTAACCGGCCGCACATCCAACTGGCATGGCGCGAGTCTGGATATGATGGCTATCCTGGAAGCCGAAGCTGTGTACAGTATTTCCGCATACGTCAAGCTGGTGGAGGGCATGCCCGGTACCAACTTGAGTATGACTATGCAGCGGACACCTGTCGGGGATTCCACACAGTACGAATGGATCGCGTCTTCATATGCTGAAAATGACTGGGTCCTTCTGGAAGGCACCTACATGTTTAGCGGTGATGTTGCCGATATCCTCGTTTACATCGAAGCTGCAGATGCAACGGCAGAATACTACATTGACGACTTTACCATCAACATGATTTCGCCGCCACCAGGCAGCAGTGAAATGCTTGTGGAAAACGGTTTTGAAACCGGCACCGAAGGATGGGCCCCCCGGGGCAGCGGTGTAGTGGTCCAATCGGTTACCGAAGCCGCTCACTCCGGTAGTGCCAGCTTGAAGGTTACCGGCCGGACCTCCGGATGGCACGGTGCCAGCCTGGACTTAATGGCTCTGCTGGTTCCTGAAGCCGAGTATGAATTCACTGCATATGTAAGACTGGTAGATGGGCAGTTGCCAACTAATCTGAATATGACCATACAGCGGACCGGTACGGATACAATTACTTATTATGAATGGGTAGCGTCTGCAGGCGCTGATACTGATTGGGTTATTCTTCAAGGAAGTTATTCCTTCACTGATGCTGCCAATGGTTTACTTGTCTATATCGAAGCCCAGGATGCGACAACGGAATACTATATTGATGATTTTTCTATCCTGATGACAACCCCGCCGCCTTTGGATCAATCCGGCATTGTTACGGATTTTGAAGACGGAACAACCCAGGGTTGGGGTTCCCGAATCGGAGTTGAAATTGTGGAAGCTACCAGCATGGACGCCCATGCAGGATTATATTCCCTGCAAACAACCGGACGGCAACACGTATTCGGTGGTCCAAGCATTAATGTATTGGGGAAAATGCATAAGGGATCCAAATACTATATATCTGTCTGGACAAAACTGCTCAACGGAGAACCCGACACCGCACTTAAAGTGAGTATTCAGCGTACGTCGAATGGCACAACCAATTATGACACAGTTGTTTCCAGTATCCTGGTTACTGAAAATAACTGGGTACAATTAGCTTCAAGTTATACAATGGCATATGACGTCGACTCCCTCTCCCTCTATGTTGAATCATCCAGCGGATTGGCTTCCTTCTACATAGATGATTTTGAATTAAGCTACATCGAACCCAAAGACATACAGACCGATATTCCCCCGCTAAAAGATGTACTGGCTGATTATTTCCCGATCGGTGCCGCCATCGAACCGGGAGCAACCACCACTATCCATAATGAACTGGTAAAGATGCACTTCTCAAGCCTTACTGCCGAAAATGTCATGAAACCCGACTCCCTGCAAAAAGAGGAAGGGATATTCAGTTTTGAAGAAGCCGATACGATTGTCAATTTCGCCAAAGAGAACGACATACTGGTGCGCGGCCATACCCTGGTCTGGCATGAACAAACACCTGCCTGGTTCTTCCAGGATGCCGAGGGGAATGACCTTGAAGCGACACCGGAAAACCGGGAGCTGATGATCCAGCGCCTGGAATCCCATATCACGACAGTTGTCAATCATTTTAAAGGTGATGTGTATGCCTGGGATGTCGTGAATGAGGCAATAGATCCTGCTCAGCCCGATGGTTTACGGAGAAGCAAATGGTATGAATTGATCGGTCCCGAATATATCGATCTGGCCTTCCAGTTTGCAAGGGCAGCTGATCCCGATGCCCTCCTGTACATCAATGAGTACAGCACAGTTGTAGAGGTAAGTAAAAGAAATATCTTGTTTGAAATTGTCAGCGGCATGTTGGACAGGGGAATTCCTGTGGACGGCGTAGGGCACCAGCTGCATACTGATATAAAAATGCCTAATGCCGCCGGCATCGGTGAGACTATCGAATTATTTGCCGGCCTGGGATTGGATAACCATATCACCGAACTGGACATGAGTATCTACCCCAACAGCACAGATAGTTATACCACAGTTCCGGAAGAAATTCTAATTGCCCAGGGATACCGCTACAAGGAAATTTTTGATGAATTAAGACGGTTAAAGGATAATGTCAGTTCAGTCACCATGTGGGGTATTGCCGATGATAATACATGGCTGTCCACCCACCCTATCTCCCGCATAAACCTGCCGTTGCTTTTTGATGAAGAGCTGCAGGCTAAATATGCCTACTGGGGTATTGTTGATCCGACCACACTGCCGATACTGATCAATCAACAGGCAATTCCTTCCGGAAAGGCCAAAATTGACGGCAAAACCGATCTCTCCTGGGACATCATGCCCTGGATACCGATCAAACCGGCAGGGCAACGCTACGGAGCTTTTAAAGCCATGTGGAATGATAACAGGCTGTTCATTCTGGCCGAGGTTGTCGATCCTGTGATCAATAAGAATAACGACCTGATCGAAGTATTCCTGGATCCGAACAACGGCAAAACAGAGTATTATGAAGAAGATGATCTTGCCTTGACCTTTACCCGGGGCAGATCACGGCAAAACGAAATCAAATGGAAAACGACCGAAATTGACGGGGGCTACCGCTTTGAAGCTGAGATCAGTCTTGATATGGAATTGGAAACAGGACAGGAAATCGGCTTCGATATGCGGTTTACAGATGCTGAAAATCCCCAGGATGTGCTATCCTGGAACGATCTCACCCATAATCAGGATACCGATACATCGAAGTTCGGCACACTCATCCTGGCGAAAGAGATCAGTCTGGCAAATGCTGCAAGACTGCCGCACAGAGACATTCGGATCGATGGCTATGTCGAGAGGACATGGGACAGGGCCATGGCTTTTGAAACCCCTATCCGTGTAATGGGCGACGACGGTGCCACTGCTGAAATAAGAACCATGTGGTCCCCGGATGACAAGACCCTCTATATGCTGGCTGAAGTAACAGACAACCTTTTGAGTGATGTCAGCGATAATCCCTGGGAAGAGGATTCCATCGAAGTGTTCATTGATCAGAATAACGGAAAGACCGACTATTATGAACCTGACGACGGACAATACCGTGTGAATTTCAAGAATGTACAGACCTTTGGCGGCAATGCCAAAGCCGATGCTATTCAATCGGCTGTCTGCATTACAAACGAGGGATATATTGTTGAATTAAGCATAACCCTGGATGCCGCAGGAATAGAAGATGCGAAATTTATCGGTTTTGATATCCAGGTTAATGATGACGGAGCCGGCAATGGCGTGCGGTCCAGTGTGGTCACCTGGAATGATCCGGAGGGTACAGCATACAAAAACACAGAGAACTTTGGAGTATTATTGTTGGGCCATTCATGTGAAAAAAAGCATGAATGCGATTGCTGGCAAAAGAAGAAAAAACATGAGTGTGATGAGAAGACAGGGAAAAGAAAAAAAGGGTGTGATTGAATACCCTGTCAATAAAACAGTTTCGAGTATCTGCCGGTAAAAGCAGTTACGGACAACCGGCCCTGCAAAGGGCCGGTTTTTATACTCGGCCTAACGCCAACAGGTTGCTCCTTTCATTTCCCCGCTTTCTTATGCCGTTTAATTATAAACATCAGGTACTTCAAGGCCTCATTCACATTATCGGAATCCTTAAATTCCCTCGATATCTCCGGATCAAGCACTACCACATTGCTTCCTTCCGCGTATCTTTTTGCGTATTTCCCTTTTATCCCTTCGGTGAAATCATATTCTTCAAGCATTTCATTGTCTTTATCTGTTTCTCTTATATGCTTTTCTCTCTCTTTTAGTCGCGCGCCGCGCGCTTATCACCCTTATTTTCTGTTCCCTGTCACAATGTACTATAACCAGAAGCTTTTGTCGATATGATAATCCGATCGTCACATATCTCTCTTCTTCAGCGTGCGAATTGAGTGGATCATTTTTTGTCAACGATAAACTATCACCAAAAACAGTCGTCGCTTCTTCAAAATCTATCCCGTGTTTCTTTTTTTTACCGATTGCCTTTTTCTTGTCCCATTCTAACCGTAGTCCCATAATCACCGTCTACCATAGCTTTTGAATAAATTTATTTCAAGCAACATTTCTTTATCAAATGCTTTTACCTAAAACCCTACCCCGCCTGTCTGCTTCGCAGACCCGCGGCCGTCTCTTCGTTTCGCTTCCCCACTGCCGCCTCGACTCCCAACACTGCCGGAGCTGCTGGGAGCTGCCATTAAAACATTACAATTACTCACTATTCTATCATCAGCCCCTGGGCCGGGTTCCCATACGCAACCTCCGCTGCCGTTGGAAAGGGAACCTTTTCACGCGACAGTGACTCCCCTCCGTAAGTCGGCAGGTCCCAACTCGACCCTCCGGCGCCTAGGCCCGGTCACCGGCAGACTCTCTTCCAAAACCGCCGATGCTTCGACGTAACGCCGGCCATCCGCGGACTTTTCTTCAAAACCGGTGCGGGGCCAATTTATCACCGCCTGAAACGGCCAAAGCACTTTGGACACGTGACCCCGTCAACCCATGGCCACGGCTTGCAACTCCTCACTATGACGGGGTGTTATATATTCAACGATTTTTTTACCTTCTCAAACGGTATTGATGTTGCTTCTTTTTCCTTTTCTTTCGCCTCCCTCAAATCCACCAGATCTTCAAGGTCCTCGATATATTCCTTTAGCTTTTCAAACTCTTCATAGCTGAGAATCGCATATTCTTTGGTTCCGTTCTTTATCAGATATTCAGGTTGTATTTTCATCATAATCTCAACTCCTATTTGTAAGATTCTTTCCTGTGCTTTATTCGATAAATTATAACTATATTATTTTCAACTTCAAACAATACCCTTGGTATTTCGGTCAAATTTCCCGAAGCCAATGGTTTTCCGTTTCGAGCTTTTCGTTGGCCTTATACATCTTGCGAATAACATCTATCAGCACATCGGGGTCGCGGGGAAGGTTGTCAAGGCCGACTAACGTCTTCATGTCTATGAGTCTGACATAACAACAATGACATGGCCAATAGCTTTATGTGATATATTTGTATTTTTTTTCCCGGTGCGCGTGAAAAAAATCAATCCCCGTAAGCAGCATCTTCATCTGCCGCCTGTCAATCCGTTTCACATCTTCTCCTGTAAGGGGCCACGGGTATTTGTCTTGCTCAAGCCGTTTTGTCCAGAGACAGAATCCGTTCCTTTCCCAGTACAATACTTTTAAGAGACGCCGTGTTCGTCCGCAAAAAACGAACAGGTTCCCGCTTAACGGGTCATGATG